>NZ_DFHR01000021.1:0-167229 GCF_002371935.1 Fibrobacter sp. UBA3718
GACGAAGCCAAGGCCGAAACCTCATGGTTGAACGAGAATTTCCCGTCCGCATCGGTCTTCGTATCGAGCTTGTTTTTCAGGAGAGAAACGTCAGCATCCTGAACGGCCTTGCCGCTTTCGTCGTTCACCGTACCCGTAAGGGTGAATGCATTCGCCGCAACGGCAGAGAGAGCCATTGCAACACCGAAGGACACGCTTGTCCATAAAGTATGTTTCATACCAAACACTCCGTTAGAGTTTCACCTGATACAAAACTACTTTCAATACGGTGATTCCGCTCACATTCAAAAGCATGTTTCATGGACAATAAATCCACAGGCAAATTTCCTATATTTCACCCATACAAGGAGGAAATATGAAGATTTCCAGAATCATCGCCGCGGGCGCAATCGCATCGTCCATCGCGCTTGCACAGGACGGCGCCACCCCCAACGCCCAGGGCGGCATCAACAGCAAACCCGGCATCGGCGCGCATGCCGACTTCAACTACAGCTACCTCATCGGACTTCCGCAGGACTGGTACCTGGGAGACGATGCCGAGGCTCCTTCCGGAATCGGGTTCGATATAGGCCTCCGCGGCAGGATTCCCATGGCAAGCATCCTGCAATTCACGCCAGAAATCAACTTCCACTATGCGCAACTTTCCATGGACGAGGAAGGTTGTGACCACAAGTTCAAGCAGATGGACCTCGAAATCCCCCTCATGATGCGAGCCATCGTCAAGGACAGATTCTATGTCGCGGCCGGCGTGCAGCTTTCGCTGAACCTGAGCAGCGAAGTCTCGCTCGAACAAAACGACATATCCCTGGGCGGCGGCCTCGGCAAAACCGACTTCAAGTACAAGGAAGAGGTCGACCAGGCCGCATTCGGGTTCGGCATCGCCTTTGGAGTCGGCGGTTTCGTGATGGAACGCCTCTCCATTGACGCAGGGCTCGTCCTCGGGCTTACCGACGTCTACCCCGACATCGACCCCCTAAAGAACGACCTGATAGATTCCATGGACGGCGGCAAGCAGATGACCTTCAAGGTCGGCGCCGGATACTGGTTCCTGTAATCGATTTCAGGCAAAACCACTCTAGAGCTCTCAACGCGCGATAGAACCATACAGAAAAACCCGCTCAGATGAGCGGGTTTTTCTTATATCCTTTTCAGTACGATTACTGAGAAATCTTGCAATTAACAGTCGATGCACCCGTAAAGGTCACGCAGATTCCGTCAAACACGAAATCGCCCTGTTTGACCGAGCCAATCTGTGCACCGGCATTGCTGAAGCCCCATGTGCCAGACCCAGTAGCAATCGACTTGCCACCATAGGTCATCGTGAATGTCATGCCAACATTCTGGTCGTCGGCCTTCCCATCACACAAAATCTTAAACGCAGGAGTATTCCACTGATCCGTCCAGGTGCCCTTAACAGTCATGCACCCTTCATTCCTGACATCAAGCGGGTCTGCCTTAATCTGGTTTCCCGTGATTTCAAAAAGGTATTTCGGACCATTTGTAGTTTCCACTGCTGGGCAGGTCACCGTTTTTTTCGTGTTGTCCGCATGGCTAACAATCAGCGCCGGTGCATAACCCTTCTGTGCCGCGGTAAAGGTCTTGGTAAAGCTGGCTTCTGCGCCGGCAGCACCGCCATCCCACGAATAGAGCAAAGGAGTCGTCGTAGACGTGCAACCTTTCACTGTCCAGACTACATCGGGAGTCGCAGTAAAGTCAACCGAAGTGGCCTCCGTCGTACACATGCATCCCGTAATCGGGGCTCCGTTCACGTTCACAGTCTTGTCGCAGTCGATGTGCCCCTTCTGGCCGCCAATAACGACATCGACAGAAGCGGACTTCGGACCGGACTTCGAGTAAGAGACCTTCGGGCTCGCCGCTGTATTGTTGTCGGGCGTCGCATCCATGCCAAAAATCCAGCTATACGTTGCAGCCGCAACATCCCTTATGCCATAGTTGGAGTTCCACTCCACCTTCCACTGGACCGGAGAGTTCAGCTCGACCGTTTCGGATAGCGGGTAGCAGCGACCCATACCCGTTATTATGACCTGTTCGCTGGAGCTGCTCACTACGGTTCCCGCATCGGAAGAACTGGACAGGCGACTGACATCGCCAATCGAGGAGAACCTGAAGAACGATTCAGAGCTGGAGCTAACGACCGGCTGTCCATCTGCGGACGATTCCGGAAGCGTAGATTCCGACGAAAGTTCGACAACGCCATGGGCAGCCTTGGCCATCTCGTTCATGCAAACGATATCCTCGTTGCACTTGCTCATGGCATCGTTAATCTGGGTGCTAAAATCCAAATTGTTCAGCATGGCCTCGACGAAGACATCCGTATCGTCGGCCATGGGTTCAATCGAACCGCTACCGCAGGCCCAAAAACCGGCAGCCATGCCGATAGAGGAAAGACCTATCAAAAGTTTCTTGTTCATATAAAAACCTCTTCTAGAGAAATTTACATAAATCTTTGCAAAAACGGACACAAAAAACAATTTTTCGTGAAGGAAAACACAAAAAAAACGGCATTTTAGGCTAAAAAAACGCTCCTCGCCCTATTCTTCGACCGAAATCTTGCGTTGCCCGGTGATGAACTGGTGCACGTAAGGGTTGCTTGTGTTCTTGATTTCGTCCACCGTGCCCACCTCGATGATGCGCCCGTTCAAGAGCATCGCGATGCGGTCGGCCACCTTAAAGGCGCTCACCATGTCGTGGGTCACCACCACTGAGGTCACGCCGAGCTTGCTCTGCATGTCGAGGATGAGGTCATTAATCACGTCACTCGTGATGGGGTCGAGGCCGGTCGTCGGTTCATCGTAAAGGAGGATTTCGGGGTTCAGGGCGATGGCACGGGCAAGGGCCACACGCTTGCGCATACCGCCCGAAAGCTCGCTCGGCATCTTGGTGCGGAACTCGGGGACGAGGTTGATCATCTGTAGTTTCTCGGTCACCACGTCCTGGATCTGCTTCTCGGAGAGTTCCGGATGGTGTTCGCGGAGGGCGAACGCGATGTTCTCGCCGGTGTTCATGGAATCGAACAGCGCGCCCATCTGGAACAGCATGCCCATCTTGCGGCGGATGGTATGCGTGTCGAAAAACTTCGGGGTACTGATGGTCACGCCATCGACGGACACTTCGCCACCATCCGGCTGCAACAGGCCGATCATGTGCTTCAAAATCACGGACTTGCCACCGCCGGACTTGCCGATGATAACCATGGTCTCGCCACGGCGGATGTCGAGGTTCACATCTTCGAGGACGGTCTGCGGACCGAAGGACTTCTTGAGGCCCTTCAGGCGGATGGCGATATCGTTCGGGTCAATCTTTACGTTTGGCATAATTTCACCTGGAACTAGAAGAACATGATAGCGTCAAGTATAAAGTCAGAAATCAAAATCATGAGGCAGCTCGAAACCACGACGTTCATGGTCGCAAGTCCCACGCCACGGGCACCCGCCTGGGCGTTAATCCCGTGGTAGTAGCCGAGCACGAAAATCAGCACGCCGAACACGAGGGACTTGATCATGCCCGACCACAAGTCCATGGAGTCGAACAGGTACTGCATGCCCGTCGTGTAGGTATAGGTCGTAATGTCGAGGCCGAGTACGCACACTATCCAGCCGCCGATGAGGGCGAGTGCGTTCGAAATAGCGGTGAGGCAGGGAATCATCGTCATGAAAGCGACAAAGCGCGGGAGTGCAAGATAGCGGTAGGGTTCGAGGCCGAGCACCGTATAGGCAGCGAGTTCTTCCTTCTCCTTCATGCTCCCGAGTTCGGCTGCGACCGCACTGCCGACGCGGCCCGAAAGCACGATAGCCGTAAGCAAGGGGCCAAGCTCGATAAGAACCATCTTGCAGGCGGCAGTACCGACAAACTTGTCCGCCACGAGGTTCTGGAATTCGAACTCGGCGCAGACAGTCGCCACCATGCCCGTGAATATGGACGTCACGAACAGGAGCGGGAGGCTCGACACGCCGATGGATATCATCTGCTTCACGATGAGGTCGGGGTTCTTGAACACGTGCGGCATCTGCTTGAGCGTCAGGAGCAGGATGCACAGGACTTCGCCAATGCTGGCGATGCCATCCACGATGACACGTCCAATCCACGCTATGGGCTTGAGCAAAACAGTCATCGCTAGAACTCCCCAAAGCTGTAGCCGCCGCCCTGGTCGTCGCCGCCGAACTGGTAATCGCCACCGTCATCCGAACCGCCGTCGTCCGCGGTCGCATCGTAGAAGGTCGTGTATTCGGGAACGAACGCGAGGGGGATATCCTTCACGGAACCGTTACGGTGTTTTGCAACGATGAGTTCCGCCTTGTACTTGTCGTCGTCCTTGTGGGTGCGCACGTAGGGGCGTTCCACGAACCAGACCATGTCGGCGTCCTGTTCGATAGAACCCGATTCGCGGAGGTCGGAGAGCTGCGGACGCTCGCGGCCCTTTTCTTCGACCTTACGGCTCAGCTGAGCAAGCGCGATGACCGGGATGTGGAGTTCCTTGGCCAGAATCTTGAGGCCGCGCGAAATAGCACCGATAGCGACGGCGCGGTTCTCTTCCTTACCCGTCTTCATCAGCTGGAGGTAGTCAATCAAGAGGAGGTCGAGCTTGCCCTGGCGCTTGAGGTCGCGCGCCTTGCTCATGAGTTCCATGATGCCCAGGTCCGCATTGTCGTCCACGAACAGCGGAGACTGATTAATCGGCGCGACATGCGCGATGAGCTTGTTCATCTCGTCGCGGTTGAGCTTTCCGTTGCGCAGCTTGGACTGGTCCACCTGAGCGCGGGAGCAGAGCAAACGCTGGGCGAGCTGCACGCCATCCATTTCGAGGCTGAAGAACGCCACATGCTTGTTGAAATCGATGGCCGCATTCGCCGCAATCGTCAGGGCGAACGACGTCTTGCCGACACCCGGACGGGCCGCGAGAATGATGAGATCGGAATTCTGCAGGCCGTTCGTAAGTTCGTCCAGTTCGGTGAGTCCCGTGGGGATTCCCGTAATGCCGTCCTTCCTGTTGTTCAAGCGGTCGAGCAGCGGGGTCACAAAATTTTCAATCGGGCGAAGCGAGTTCTTCACCTGTTTCTCGGCAATCGCGAAAACGGCACGTTCCGCCGATTGGAGCACCTCGTCGGGAGCGGAAGAGACGTCCATGGCCTTCTTGATGGTATCGGACGACATGCGGATAAGCTTGCGAAGCACGAACTTGTCGCGCAGATGCTCCAGGTTCCATTCCACATTCGCCGAGGAAGCGACGCTCTCCATGAGTTCAAAGATATATTCGCGGCCGCCCGACTGCTGCAACCTGCCCATCTTCTCGAGCTCAGCAGGGAGGGTAAGCATGTCAATGGGGGTTCCGGCGCTATAGAGTTGCCGCATCGCCCTCCATATCAGTTGATGGCGTTCCAGGTAGAAAAAGTCATCGTCCGAAACAACATCGATGACCGGAGTCATGACATTCGGATCGCGCAGGATTCCACCCAGCAAATAACGTTCGGCCTCGCCGTCCATGGGGACCTGGCGACCTTCGAAACTTCCACCTTCGTTTACAAATTCAGACATAGCAATACATCGGAAATATAATTTTTATAAATCGGTCTGCACTCCATCAAGCCTTGAAGTAAGTGCACTTCGGGATATGGACCTTCCAGGTGAGCCACTTTAGCTGCTTGTCCTGCGACATGGCGACCGCGTCCACAAGCGAACATGTCTTTACGCCCGAAAAATCAAGGTCTGTTCCGGCCAGGTCGTTAAAGACCTTGCCCTTGCCGAAGAGCTGGTGGAACAGCGGTTCGCCGAAGGAGACCATCACCTGCGGGGCGATAAAGGAGAGTTCCTTCGCAAGCATTTTGCGGAGCGCCGTTTCGAGCAGGGCGGGAATGTTCCTTGCGGCATGGCCCTTGTAGAAGTAGGTGACCCCGATTTCGTTTTCGGCAACGTTCAGGTTCGCAAAGAGCCTCACGAGCATGGCTCCCGGTTCCGACGAGAAAAAATCACCCGAGTCCGGAAGCGGATTCGGCATCAACAGAAGAAGTTTCGGATTCGCAGGGCCCGCATAGCGGACAATGTCCCCGACTTTCGCATAGACGGCTTCGTTCTGGATAGAGTCGTAGAAGGCATCCAGGGATTCCGCCGCTTCGAAAGCCGACGCAGCCTTCCTCATGACGGGGCGGGCAGACGGAGCCGCCATCGCGGGGCCCACGGACAGGGGTTCCTGCGTTCGCACGGGTGCAGGGGGAACTTCCTGGGCAACAGCACTGCGGGATGCGACCGCTTGCGGTGTGACAACAGGCCGCGGCTGCGGAACCGCACGCGGCTTCTTCGCATTCAGAGACCAGGGTTCATCCAAAAAAACTTCGGAATCGCCCATGTCGATTTGACCGCGCAAGTAGTTGCGCAATTCGCTCATGTCATATTCTTCAGGCATTCAGGCGCTCCAGGCAAAAGTTCAAGATTGTTTCGGCGAGGTCCACCTTGCCCCCCATCTTCATCGGCGGCACGTCGGCACCCGGAACCACTAGGGCGAAGCGCACTCGGTCGAGACCGAAGCCGGAGTCGGAGGCGACCGGCGCATTGAGAAGGAGCGCATCGGCACCGCTCTTTTTGAGTTTCTCTGCCGCATGTTCTTCGAAGTGGTCCGTCTCGAGCGCGAAGCCGACGATGACCTGGTGCCGGGACATCTTGGCTCCAGCGCGGGCCGCGGTGCAGTCGCGCAAGATGTTCGGATTCGGCACAAGCTCGATGGTGAGTTGGCTACGGCTGTCCTTGATTTTCTCGTCGGCGGCGTGGGCGGGGCGGTAGTCCGCTACCGCCGCGCAATGCACGACGGCGTCCGCCTCGGCGAGCCGTGCCATCACGGCGTCGTGCATCTCCCGGGCGCTTTTCACGCGGGTAACCGCGACGCCGCCCGGGAACGCCGCCTCCATCGGGCCCGCGACAACTTCGACCTCGAAGCCGTTCGCATAGAATACCGAGGCGAGCGCAACCGCGGTCTTTCCGCTGCTGCGGTTAGAGATGTAGCGGACCGGATCAATCGCTTCTTCGGTGCGGCCGGCCGTCAAGAGCAGCTTCTTGCCATGGCCGGGGAGCGTTTTGTCTTGCGTGGGCTGGACGTCCTGTGCGACAGGGAATGCGGGCGGATTGCTTTGGCCCCTATCGCCTTCGCGGGGATGACAAAGTACAGCCCCTTCCAGCCACTTCACAATCTCTGCCGGTTCCATCAGGCGGCCTTGCCCGACTTCACCGCAAGCGAGTTCCCCCGCAGGAGATTCAAGAACGGTCGTATCGTCGAAGTTACACAGGACTTCGAGGTTGCGCTTGACGGCAGGGCTGTTGTACATCGCGACGTTCATCGCAGGGGCGATAACGCGCGGGCACGTGCAGCTCATGAAGCAGAGGCTCACCGGGTCATCAGCAATACCGCAGGCGAACTTGCCGATGACATTTGCAGTAGCGGGAACAACCAGATAGAGGTCGGCCCAGCGAGGAAAATCGATATGCTGGAAGGGGCGCGCCTCGACGGCTCCGCTCTTGAGGTAGACGGGGCACTTGCTGAGGCTTGCAAAAGTTAACGGCGCCACGAATTCGGTGGCGGCATCTGTCATGCACACGCGCACCGTAGCACCCTTCTTCTGCAACAGGCGCAAAAGTTCGCAGCTCTTGTAGGCGGCGATTCCGCCCGAAACGCCAAGGAGGATCTTCTTTCCAGCTAGTTCCATATAATGCAAGATAGAAAAAGGCCGGCATGGCCGGCCCTTTCAGGGAAATATTTCTTGCAAGCTAGCGGCTAATTTCTAGCGCAACGAATCGGAAGCGCAATATCCTTCTTGTATTTTGTGAAGACGGCGTCTTTCCTTTCGCACGAGAACTGGACGCCGTAACCCTTGTCGGCCTCCTGGAACGGAGTCGATGCGGTCCAGTATTCTGCAATGCCACCGTAGTTCTGGACATGCTCGTAACCGTAGTAATCCATGTATTCCATGTGACCGCCAAGATCTGCGGTAAAATCAAACGAGTTCAGGCCGGGAATGCCTCCATGGTCGTACCACTGTCCGTAGCATTCCATTCTTTCCCTGAGAACCCACGATGCATTTTCGAGGCCGCCAATAAGGATGAACAAGCCTTCCCATTCTTCGATTGTCGGCAGGTGCCAGCCTCTGGGGCAAATGCCTCTCAGCGTTTCGGGGAGATTGCAGTCGACCGAATCATGGCAGTTGATATCGCTGTTCTCGTAAGTGTAAATGGAATCGATGGCTGCCGCCCATTTGTAATAGCGGCCACCCGTTTCACAGCTGTCCTTGCACCAGAAATTGTTCTGCAGGCTGGGGGTCTGGACGCTATCGATGTACCTGAGGTCTTCGGCCATCCACTTCTTGTTACCGATGGTAACATAGTAATACAGCGAACTGTCGCGCACATCGCAGAAGCTAGTCGAGGGATTAAAGGGAATGCCGCCGCAAAGAGGATATTCCTGTTCATCCTGGAGGGAGACTTCGAGTGTGTCTCCGCTGCATACGAACTTGACCCCATTCCAGGTTTTAGCAACGGCGCAACCGTTGCCGTCATCGCCCTTGTCACCCTTTTCACCCTTCAGCGAAGCGAGCCATTCTTCTTCCGTTCCGGTGAATCCGGCGGCAACGGCCAGTTCGTAGGCCGACTTGCCATCAGCACCGTCGTCGCCCTTGCTTCCATCGTCACCCTTGGCGCCATCATCGCCCTTTGCTCCCTTGTCGCCCTTTTCACCATCATCACCCTTGTCGCCTTTTTCGCCTTTTTCGCCGTCAAGGCCTTTCACTCTCACCCATTCTTCTTCGTAGCAGTAGTAGAGCATTGCGGAATCCGCAACGAACATCATTTCGCCGTCTTTGTCCTTGGTGCAGTCACCGAGCTTTTCGAAAGTAGCGACAGACTCTACGCCTTTTGATTCTGTAATGGTGTCATTGCAGGCAGTAAGACAAACCATGGATGTGACAATTCCTGCTGCGAAAATTCCCCAGCATCGCTTGCTATTCCCAATCATCGTGTTCTCCTTTTTTGTAAACAGCAGAATTGCTTGTTTATTCTATACTACCAAATGTAATAATTTATACAAACAACAATAACTTATTATTAAAATTCATAATAAAAAAAATTCCCGTGGTTTTACCCACGGGACTTTTAATGTCGCAAGCGATTGTTGTTCCCCTTACGGGGTTTGCAACGGCAACTTACTTGGCTTCTTCAGCAGCGGCGTCTTCGGCCGGCTTTTCAGCCTTCTTCTTGGCAGCCTTCTTCTTCGGAGCGGCGGCTTCACCGATCGTCGTACCCGATTCACCCGGCTTGTGGGAATCCATCCAAGCCTTGAGTTCTGCGGATTCGCGGTTCTTGAAGTAGTCCACCACAGAGAGGTAGATCTTGCGGTTGTTCTGGTCGATTTCGGTCACGACAGCCGGGACTTCGTCGCCAACCTTGAATGCATCGGCCGGAACCTTGATGTATTCAGCAGTGAGCTTGGAGACCGGGATGAAGCCTTCGATACCGTCGTTGAGTTCAACCACGACGCCGCGGTCGAGCATACGGACAATCTTGCCCTTCACTTCGGAATCCACCGGGAACGTGGTTTCGATAGAATCCCACGGGTCTTCGGTGAGGTGCTTCATGGACAGAGAAATGCGGCGCTTTTCCTTATCGACAGCGAGCACGACGCATTCGACCTTGTCGCCCTTCTTGACCATTTCGTTCGGGTGAGTGATCTTCTTGGTCCAGGACATGTCGGACACGTGAATGAGGCCATCCACACCTTCCTTGATTTCGACGAAGGCGCCGAAGGAAGCGATGTTGCGGATTTCGCCAACCACGCGGGCACCCGGCGGAAGTTCAGTCTCGATGGAATCCCACGGATCGCTTTCGAGCTGCTTCATGCCGAGAGAGATGCGTTCTGCATCTTCTTCAACCTTGAGCACGACGGCTTCCACTTCCTGACCCACGGAGAGGATCTTGGAGGGGTGCTTGCCATGCTGCGTCCAGGACATTTCGGAAACGTGGATGAGGCCTTCGACGCCAGAATCCAGTTCGACGAATGCACCGTAATCGGTGATGGAAACGACCTTGCCCTTGACAATAGCGCCTTCGGGGTAGCGTTCGGCGATGTCCTTCCACGGATGCGGCTTGAGCTGCTTCATGCCGAGAGAGATGCGTTCCTTCTTGTCGTTGAAGTCGAGCACCATGACTTCGACTTCCTGGCCGAGCTGGACCATTTCGGTCGGGTGGTTGATGCGCTTGTAGCTCATGTCGGTGATGTGGAGGAGACCGTCCACGCCGCCGAGGTCGATGAAGGCACCGAAGTCGGTGATGTTCTTGACGATACCCTTGCGGACCTGGCCCTTCTCGAGAGTTTCGAGAACGTCGCCACGCTGCTTGTTGCGTTCTTCTTCGAGAACGACGCGGCGAGACACGACGATGTTGCGACGGGCCTTGTTGACCTTGATAACCTTGAGGTCGAATTCCTGGCCGATGAGAGCGTTGATGTCCGGGATCTGACGGAGGTCGATCTGGGAACCCGGGAGGAAGGCGTCGATGCCGAACAAGTCGACAACCACACCGCCCTTGATACGCTTCGTGAGCGTGCCGCGCACGACTTCGTTGTTTTCGAATGCCGCGTGGATGCGATCCCACACGCGCACGAAGTCGGCCTTCTGCTTCGAAAGGATGAGACGGCCGTCTTCATCTTCGAGCTTTTCGACAAACACTTCGATTTCGGAACCAATTTCGAGGGAGTCGGAGTCCTTGAACTCAGCGCGGTCGATAACACCTTCGCTCTTGTAGTTCACGTCGATGAGGACTTCCTGGTCGTTCACCTGGCTGATCTTGCCCATGACGAGCTTGCCCTGTTCGAGGCAGCCCATGCCGGCATACACGTCGGCGTTCTGCTTGCGGAAGTCCGGAGAGCATTCACCCTGGGCGGCAAGGATTTCGGCGAGATCTTCTTGGGTTCCGAATTTGAGATTTTGAGACATATTGTTTTTTGGGGTTGCGGTTCAAAGGACTCGGGACTACGCCACTACACCTACGTAGTCGAGAATCTTTTGGACCTGTTGTTGGATTGAGATGTGTGTAGTGTCAATTTCGATAGCGTCGTCCGCCTTCTTGAGGGGGGCGTTCGCACGGGAAGAATCCAGGCGGTCGCGTTCGACCAGATTTTCGAGGACTTCTTCCAGGGTAACCTTTTCGCCTTTTTCAAGGAGTTCCTTGTAGCGGCGTTCGGCGCGGACCTTCACGTCCGTCACCATGAAAAACTTGTACTTCGCGTCGGGAAAAACGACCGTGCCGATGTCGCGGCCGTCCAGAATGCAGCTCTGCTTCTTGCCGATTTCGCGCTGCTGCTTGGTCATCGCGGCACGGACGGAAGGAAGGGCGCAGTAGATGCTCACGTTGCTCGAGACCTTCATGCCGCGGATTTCGCTTTCGCGGCAAACACCGTTGATGAGGATGTGGTTTTCGGAATCGAACCCGAGGGTGAGGTCAGAGAGCAGTTCGTCCATGGCGGGGCCTTCTTCGGCCGGCAGACCCTTGTCGAGGGCGGCAAGCGTCACGGCGCGGTACATGGCACCCGTATCGAGGTACGTGATGCCGAGCGTCTTCGCGACAATCTTGGCCGTGGTACTTTTCCCGGTACCCGACCCGCCGTCAAGCGCAATAACGAAATGCTCACTGGTTTTTACCATAGTGAGCGCAAATTTAGAAAAAACTACTCGTAGTCCAAGTCGTTGAGGTAAACCGTGGCAGTATTTTCGTCGGTATCCCAGAAAATCAGCTCCGAGCCGTCCTTGTAGAAGGTCAGCTCCCAGCCGTTGTCGTAGAAGTAGTAGTAACTACCGTAGTCGTCGTGCCCCGAGGTGTACTCGTGGGTCGTATAATAGTAGCTGTAGTTGCCGTCCAAAGAGAGCGTTGCGAGGTCGTCGGAATCGATCCGGAGCGAGGCCGTATAGGCAGGGCTTATCGGAGCGGCAAGGCTGCAATCGAAAAGTCCGATGCCGTCGAACCGGCAGTCCATCACGTAGTAGTATCGGTACGAGCGGCTAAATACGGCGCCGTCCGCATCCGGGGATCCGGCGGTCCAATCGCCGCACGCCGCAAGGAGAAGGAGCGCCGCCAAGGCAAACGTCATTTTTGCGGTAAAATGGGACATCAAAAATTCCTAAAAAAATTCCCCGACGGGCGCCGGGGATTCGTTCAAAACAAACTAACAGCTAGTCGTTGGATTCGTAGTCACCATTGAAGATCTGTTCTTCGGCTTCTTCCGTATTCTCGTCCTTGTATTCCTCGGGAGCCTGGAGGTCACGGGTGCTGCCGTACTTCCTCTTTTCTTCCTCGGTCAACTTGTTCGTGAACACCTCGACTTCGGGTTCAGCCTTGGCCTCTTCTTCCTCGCCCTGGAGGATCTTCTGGCCTTCTTCGAGGCGGCGCTGGATACGCTGCTTTTCCATTTCCTCGAGGTTCGTGCCTACCTTGGCCTGTTCCTCGGAAACGACGTAGCGTTCGTTGGCTTCGTCCATGGCGGCCTTGATGCCCACCAGACGACCGTGGCCATCGACCTTGAGGCCAGCCTTACGGAGAGTGGAGAGCGGCAGGCGGCGTGCGGCGACCTGGTATTCCTGCTTGAATTCGTAACCGTCGCTGCTGATTTCGCGGGCTTCGTCCGAAGTGACATATTCGAGGGCTTCCTGCCAGCGCGAGCTCTGCACGCAAGAGGTAAAGCCTACAAGGGCGTTGTCGAGGGCTTCCGGGTCATCGGAAGTGCCGGCGCAACCGGACAACACCAGAGCAAAAAGAGCCAATCCCATCAATAACTTTTTCATAGAGGAAACCTCCTAAAAAAATGATACCATTTCAAATATATAACAAATTTTTCGTAAAAAATCCAAAAAAATTCATTTTTTCACCTAACTCCGTGTCATTATTGCAGTTACGGAGCTTTTCGGGCCCTCATTTTTCTATTTTCTCCCTATCATGAGCGAAAACGCAGACATCTACCGCATCAATTCTTCCGACGGAAAAGAAATTATCCTTGTTGGCACCGCGCATATTTCGAAGACCTCCCTGGAACTAGTCCGCGAGACCATCGAAAACGAGCACCCCGACACTGTCTGCGTCGAACTGGACGAGGGCCGCCTCAAGTCCATCCAGGACCCCGACCGCTGGAAAAAGACCGACCTGAAGGAGGTCATCAAGAAAAAGCAGCTCGCGACCCTCATCGCGAACCTCGTGCTCGGGTCTTACCAGAAGAGGATGGGCGACCAGACCGGCGTGAAACCGGGTTCCGAACTCAAGGAAGCGGTCAACATAGCGAACGAAAAGCAAATTCCTCTAGTCCTCGCCGACCGCGACATCAAGATAACACTCAGGCGCACCTGGGCATGCACCCCCTGGTACCGCAAGTTCAGCCTGCTGGGCGGCCTTTTCGGGAGCATTTTCGACAAGACCGAAATCAGCGAGGAGGAACTCGCAAAAATCAAGGAGCAGGACGCCCTCAACTCCATGATGCAGGAGTTCGGCAAGACATTCCCCGAGGTGAAGCAGGTGCTCATCGACGAACGCGACCAGTTCCTTGCAAGCAAAATCAAAAATGCGGAAGGCAAGAAGATCGTGGCCGTCATCGGCGCGGGCCACATGAGGGGCATCGCAAGCATCATCGAAGAAAACAAGGAACTCCCGAGCGAGGAATCCATCTCGGTCATCCCGAAGGGGGCTCCCATCTGGAAAATTATCGGATGGGCCATCCCGCTCGCCATTATCGCAAGCATCATCTTCGTGGGCTACAACGCGGGCGTAGAGAAGGCTGGCGAACTGAGCCTGCAATGGGCAATGCTCACCGGCGGCGGCGCCATGCTCGGTACGATTATTGCAGGCGGGCATCCGCTCACCATTCTGGTAGCGCTGCTAGTCGCCCCATTCACGGGACTCACTCCGCTTATCGGCGTCGGTTTCTTTACCGCGCTCACGCAAGTGTACATGAGACCGCCGCGCGTGTCCGAGATGGAAACCCTCTCCGACGACATCTGGCAGGTGAAGCGCTGGTGGAAGAACCGCGTGACCCGCGTAATCCTCTGCTTCCTGTGTCCGGGAATCCCCGCGATTATCGGGAAGATACTCGCGATATTCCAGATATACCAGGCGTTCTAGAAGACGAGGCCGACGGAGAAGCCGCCGCTGATAAAGCCTTTCTTCCCGAAGTCCATTTTCCCGATTTCAGGATTTATCTCGGAAAGGTCATCCCTGAAGACTACGCCCAGCTCGACGCGGGAAAAATAGTACGACGCACCCAAAGCAATACCATAGTGATAATTGTTCACTAACATATTGTCGTCATAGTAACCATAGCGGACGTCGTTATCCTTCAAATAACCGACATACCCGCCAAAACGCAAAATGGCGTTCCCTAACTGCAGCCCACCCTGGACCAGCGCATCTATATTATAGACCCACCATTCCCAGATATCGTCGTAATAGCTGTCTTCGTAAGTCCACGAGCTAAGCCCCAGACCCAGGCCATATTCCACGAAGAATTTTCCTTGGCCCGAGCGCATAAAGGCCTGCACATTAGCCCCAACGCCTAAGCCATTAAAGCGAATGCGATCGGCATCGTAAAATAAGCCGTCAAGATCGAACACAAGCCTGAACTTGTACGGTTTGAGATCTCCGGATTTTTCTGTCTTAGGCTTGGCGGAAGAAACGTCGCCTGCCGAGGACGCTCCGGATGCTCCACCTGCGGACGAAGCCGTCTGGGATGCGGGAGCAATTTTCGAGAGCAAGGAGCCAAAAATCGAGGAAGACGAAGACGAGGAAGGCGCCTCCTTGGAAGACTTCGCCTTCGATTTCGGATTCTCGGCACCATCGTAGCCGGCCGTACCATATCCCTTCTCGCCATACGCCGTCGAGCCGTAGGCCGTCGAGCCATACGCCGTCGAGCCATACGCCGTTGAACCGTAAGTACCTCGGTCTCCATAATCGTCACTCCACGCGAGACAGGCGAGGGCGAGCAAAACGAGCAATAATTTCTTCATTACGCTAACAGACAATTATTCTTGGTTGACGGAAGCGTCAGACGGAGTTTCGGCGGTAGAGCGCATGTCCTTGACTTCCCTCGAAGAAAGCATCTTGTAGCGGATCGAGAGGCCCCAGTATTTGCAGGAGCATTTCTTTTCGCCATTGACGTTGTTGCAGAGTTCCTCGGCCCTGACATTGATGACGTCCTGGGCTCCGTTCCTCGGGCTCGTGACCGTTGCGTAAGTGACAAAATCCAGAACGGAACACTTGTGTTTGTCTTCCCAGGACACCGGTCCGACAATCTCGTAGGTGCTGGCGCCATAGACGCCCATGGTAGAACTCTGCTTGTCGACGTAGCCGTACTTCTCGGTGCGGACAGGTCCTTCCTTCTTCTGGGTCTGCTGCACGGGTATCATTCCGGCGCAACCGGTCACGGCAAAAGCGACCGCAGCAATCATGGCGATATAGACGAATTTTTTCATTTTGAGCTCCTGTTTGAAAATTTTCGCGCACAAATTTAGGTTTGTTTTTATTAACATACAAGGGTATGGAGTTTTTTTTGTTGAGAGTGCGACAACGAGGAGAGCTATGAAAGTGTGTGATTGGAGAGAGGGATGGACTGCGCGGTCATTTCATTCCCGTGCAGCCCTTCGGGTTCTGGCCTTCGGCCAAAATCTCAGACGTCTGCGCTTCACTGCGTTCCGCAGACGTCTGTCGAACCCTCTGCGAGGGTTCGAACCGCTACCCTATGAAAAAATAAGGAACCCGCAAGGGGTTCCTTATTTTTTCAAGGAGAGAGAGGGATTCGAACCCTCGGACCTGTGACAGTCTCCGGATTTCGAGACCGGCCCAATCGACCACTCTGGCATCTCTCCAAGGTTCGCATAATTTAGTAAAGATTTCGCGGTTTGTCTACCCTAGGCCCCACGACAGGTCTTCCCCCGCTCGTTTTCTTTTCTTGCCACCCTTTGAAACGGCCTGCCGTATTTCTACATTTGGCCGCGAATCCAAAAAAAGGATCCAACAGAACTTCAGGTTTATAAGCGCGAGTGCGCTTCGGGGCTTTTCAAGGTTCGGCCGGGCAACCGGCGCTAGAACCATTCGATAGTGCGGCATGGGCCGCAGATGAAGTTTACGGGTCCTGAAGGTGAACTATGTCGAAAGATACCGAAGAGCGTATCCCTGAAGAGGAAATTGACCCGAAATCCAAAATTGCACGCGAGGCGGACGCTTTCCTGATTGCCATCGCCGGCGGCGCCGACGAAGACGAGGCAGACGAGGCCGCATTCTTCGCAACAAACCCGAACGGCGTTGTCGTCGACGAAGAAGGCGACGTGCTGAAGAAGGGCCCCAAATCGGCCATCGAAGTCGGCACGAAGGTCGAAATCGAGGACGGCGAAGTCGAACAGCCCGAAGATGACGATTCGGCAACTTCATCCACCTCGGACGAGGATTATGCCGAGTCGAAGAAGGACTGCGCGGAACCGGCCGAAGAATCAGACGAAGATCCGGGCGACGAAGCACTCGTAACCTTCGAAGACCTGGGACTTGCCGACGAAGTTCTCGAAGCCATCAAGGCGATGAACTACGAGACTCCCTCCCCCATCCAGGCGAAGGCGATCCCGGCACTGTTGCAAGGAGCAAACCTGCTCGGCACGGCGCAGACCGGTACCGGCAAGACAGCCGCTTTCTCGCTCCCGCTGCTTTCCAGGCTCGACTTCAACGGCCATGAGACCACGATGCTCGTGCTCACGCCGACACGCGAACTCGCCATCCAGGTAGCGGAAGCTATCCAGCAGTATGCCGCCAAGATGCCGAAGGTGCACGTAGTTCCCGTCTACGGCGGGCAGGATATCGCAGTGCAGTTGCGCGCCCTCAAACGCCAGGCGAACATCGTGGTCGCCACCCCGGGCCGCCTCATTGACCACATCAAGCGCGGCTCCATCGTGCTTTCGGGCGTGAAAGCCATCGTGCTCGACGAAGCCGACGAGATGCTCGACATGGGATTCATGGAAGACGTGGAAACCATCCTGAAAGAAATCCCGGCCACGGCCCAGCGCGCGCTCTTTAGCGCCACGATGCCGAACGAAGTCAAGAAGATTATCGACCAGCACCTCGGCGAATACGAGGAAGCCCGCATCGAAGGCAAGACGACGACCGTCGAGAATATCCGACAGCGCTACCTGCTGGTGAAAAACGAGCACAAGATCGAGGCGCTCGCCCGCGTGCTGGAGGGCGAAGACTTTGACGGCGTTCTGATTTTCGTGCGCACCAAGCAGAGCACCACCGAAGTCGCCGAGAAGCTCGAAAGCCGCGGATTCAACGTGGCCCCGCTCAACGGCGACCTCGCGCAGTCCATGCGCGAACGCACCATCAACCGCCTCAAGATGGGCAAGCTCGATATCGTCGTCGCCACCGACGTGGCCGCCCGCGGTATCGACGTGGACCGCATCTCGCTCGTGGTAAACTACGACATTCCCTACGATACGGAATCCTACGTGCACCGCGTAGGTCGTACGGGCCGCGCCGGGCGAAGCGGGAACGCAATCCTCTTCATTACCCCGCGCGAAAAGCGCATGCTCAAGACCATCGAGAAGGCCACCCGCCAGCCCATCGAGGTGATGGAGATGCCGACCGCCGACGTCATCAGCGCAAAGCGTGTCGCCGCGTTCAAGGCAAAAATCAAGAGCGTGCTCAGCTACGGCGAACTCGGCAAGTTCAAGGAACTTGTCCAGAGCATGGTCGCAGAAGGCTGCAATATGGAAAACGGCGTCGCTCTCGAAGACGGTTCCGTGCATGAAATTACGGCAGAAGATGTCGCTGCCGCCGTCATCAAGATCTGGCAGAAAAAGCAGCCGCTATTCCCGGAATTGAAACCGCTCGACGCCCCGCGCGAAAGAGGCGAACGCCGCGAACGCGGAGACAACTTCGGGCTCGACCGCGAAGAAAAGAATCGACTCCGCAAGGAGCGCAAGGAAGGCGAAAATGGAGTCGAGGAAGGCTACCTGCGCTATTACCTGGGCGTAGGCCGCCGCGACCACGTGACTCCCAAGGACATCGTGGGCGCCATCGCCGGCGAAGGCAACATCAGCAGCAGCAACATCGGTCGCATCAAGCTGTTCGACAAGTTCAGCACCGTAGAGCTTCCCGAGACCATGCCGCAGGAAGTGCTTGACATTCTGTCGGGCATGACCATCCGCGGGAACGAAGCCCGCTTCCGCCTGATGACCGACGAGCCGCCCACCGGCCCCGCTCCCGGAACCAAGCCGCGTGGCAAGGCGCACCCGTTCGAAAACCGCAAGGCCCGCCGAGAACGCATGTTCGGCGACCGCAAGTTCCACAGAGACCGCGACGAGCGAGGTTTCGGCGAAAAGAGAGGCGACAAGCCCTTCCGCAAGACAAGGCGATTCGGCAGAGTCTAGTTTTTCTATACTTGCGGCATGTCCTTTTCGCTTTCGACTCTCCTCGGTTTAATTCTGCTGCTCGCCCTTGTCTTTTTCAAGATCAAGGGCAAGGCGCCGAAAAAGAACCACAAGATGTACCACAGCGATGGAGGGCGCAAGACCTTTCACGATTTTGAGCACGAACGGCGCCAGGGACTCGGGAATAAAGTTCGCGACATGGGCAAGCCCTTCGAACTAGGAGGCTACGGAATCACGCATGCCCCCAACCGCAGCGAGAACTTCTTCAAGCCAGACCCGAAATTCAACGATGAACGCATCGTGAACGACCCGCGCGGCATTTTCGGCGAAGCGGCGATGATGGCGCTCACCGCTCGCGTCTGCGACACCGACAAGCGCAAGTACGTGCTAATGCGGAACCTCTACGTTCCCGCGCGCGCAGGTTACACCGAAATCGACGCGCTGCTTTTGCACCAGTCGGGATTCTACGTTCTCGAAAGCAAGAACCTCTCCGGCGAAATCTCGGGCGACCTCGAAAGCGAACGTTGGAATCAGCACCTAACCGAGCACACGGAGCACACGTTCCACAATCCCATCCGCCAAAACATCGGACACATCCTCGCACTGGAACATTTCCTGAAAATCCGCCACGAGCAGGCTCACTTTATTTCGTTCATTGTATTCAGCGACCGCTGCGTTCTCCGCAAGGTACCAAAGGACAACGAATTCTGGAGCATCGTCCACTGCAGCGAACTGCAGGATGTCCTGCTCAAGCGCATATCGGGACGTAAGACAATTTATACCCCGAAACAAATCGAGGATTTTTACTACAAACTCACCACCTGCATGAATGCAAGCGAAGAAGTCAAGGCGAAACACCGGGATTACACGCACCGAAAGGGAAAATCCCGCGAACAAAATCAAAACGATACACTATGAAGCAGATTGTAAAAAAGACAGTTCTCGATAACGGCATCACCATCCTGACAGACTACATGCCGCACGCTTACTCGGTTGCGGTTGGCGTTTGGGTGCCGCGCGGATCCCGACACGAGGCGAAGGACGAATTCGGGCTGAGCCACTTCTACGAGCACCTGGTATTCAAGGGAACCGAAAAGCGCAGCGCCCTCGAAATCGCGCACGCCATCGAGGACAAGGGCGGGAACCTGGAAGCTTACACCACAAGGCAAGAGACCGGGTTCTACGCGCAGATTGAACGGAGCCATCTTCCGCTCGCTATCGACGTGATTGCCGACATGCTCATGCACCCGCGCATGGACAAGGGCGAGATGGAAAAAGAACGCCGCGTAATCATCGAGGAAATCCACAGCTACGACGACATTCCCGAAGAAATCGTGGGCGACGTGTTCAACGCCATCCATTTCAAGGGCAGCGGCATCGCGCATTCCATCACCGGCAACATCCGGCAAGTCAAATCGCTCACACACAGGCAGATGCTCAAGTACAGGGACCAGGTCATAAGCGAGATTCCGCTCCTAATTTGCGCTTCGGGCAAGGTGGACCACGAAGAACTCGTGCAACTTTGTGCGGAAAAGTTCGCGCAGAAGAAATGCTCCGGCGTGTTGCCCGCGGATGTCTACCGGGCACACAACAGTGTGAAGGTCGTGCAGAAGCAGGACATCGCGCAGTCGAACCTCTTCTGGGGTTTAAGTTTCGACCGCAGCCTGATGGATGAGCGCGGTCGCTGTGCGCTCTCGCTGTTCAACGTCGCGATGGGCGCGGGCATGGCATCCCGCCTGTTCCAGAAGATTCGCGAAGACAAGGGCCTCGCCTACTCCGTGTATTCTACCGCGGATATCTACTGCGACTGCACCGACTGGGGCGTATCGCTTGCGACCGAGCCGCACCAGCTCAAGACGGCACTCGAGCTTTCGCTGAACGAAACGCACGGTTTCCTGAAGCGTGGTTTCAACAAGGGCGAGTTCGAGCGCACCAAGACGAACATTCTGGGAGGCATGTACCTCGGCGCCGACAGTCCCGAAAAACGCGTTGTCCGCATGGCCGAACAGACGCTACACCTGGGCGAGTTCCACACGATGGAGCACTCCGAGAAAATCATCAAGTCCATGACCGAAGAAGAAGTCGTCGGTACCGTAAACCGCCTGTTCGGCGCCGCGAAATTCTCCGCCGCGGTCATCGAGCCGGCCGGCCGCAAGAAGACCGAGCTCCCCCTCGACTTTTTCGAACATTAAGCAACAGCTATTTCGACTGCACGGCGCGCGCCCTGCGCTTCTTATTCCAGACCTTGAACTCCATGTAGAGCGTGCTCACCGTGTAGACGAACAGCATAAAGAGGAGCGTGTTCTTGGGAGTGTTCAGGTTGCATATACCCCAAGCAATCGTGATGAGCGGCAGGTGTATGAGGTAAGGGTAGAAACTCGCGCGGCCCACCTTGCGCACGATGCCGATACAGAAGAATCGCGCCATGAACCCCTTGCCCGAAAGGAGCGAGAGCACGAACAACCCGTAGATGAACACGGCGACGCTATGGTGAATAAAGTAGTTTACGCCGGGATTGAACGAGGGCGACATGAGGAACAGGCTCCCGTAAAGGGCGGCAAGGAGTAGCGCCTGCACGATTCCGCTCACGTAGTCCTTCTTGAGGAA
Source organism: Fibrobacter sp. UBA3718 (assembly GCF_002371935.1). Lineage (NCBI taxonomy): Bacteria > Pseudomonadati > Fibrobacterota > Fibrobacteria > Fibrobacterales > Fibrobacteraceae > Fibrobacter > Fibrobacter sp. UBA3718. The sequence goes on from NZ_DFHR01000021.1 coordinate 21,045, forward strand.
CTCGAAGAAGCCTTCCTTGTACAGGCGGAAGATGACCATGCCGAAGATGTACTCGAACACGCGCACGGGGGCGAACATGTGGAAGAACCTGTACTTTTCATCGTAACTGTCGAACCAGAGGTTGCCCGAAAGCCCGAAGAACACTGCCCACGCGATGCCCGGGACGAACACCGCGAAGAAGAGAATCCAGAGGGTGCGGCGATTCTGCCTAAAGAGCCAGCGGCTGAACCACGGCGTGATGGCATAGCACATGAAAAAACTTGTAAGTGACCAGCTGGGTTCGTTGAGTTTCATGCCCAGGTCGGGAACGATGGACCACGTGAGCGAAAGGTGCAAAAGGAGGCTACGCCAGGGATGCACCATCTTCGCAAGCCCCGCCGAGGCGCAATCGACGATTTCGCCTGGGCCGGGCAAGTGCGTGTAGCCGCTGAACTTGAACACGAGTACCACGAACATGAGAAGGGTCATGAAGAAGTGGAGCCGATATAGCTTCGCTATACGGGCGAACATGAACGGGATTACCGGTATGCGGCGTTCCGGATCGCTGAACTTGCTTGCAAAGAGGAACCCCGCGAACACGTAGAATATGCCTGCCGCAAATGCGGGAGCGGTAAAGACGGGCATAAGCCAAGTGTTGCTTGCCATGTAGGCAAGCGCGCTCGAACTACCCAAGTGGAGCATCACGATGTTTATGCTCGCGAGGAGGCGCAGGCCGTCAATCGCCGGAAAGTAATCCGGCTTTTTTGCACCTGCGTTCGGGGAGTTCTCTGCCATCGTGCGGTATAATTTAGAAAATCTGCTACCGCAGCAAAATCTTCTGCAAGGCGACTTGGCTACCAGAGACAACGCGGATAACGTGGAGACCGCGGCGCGGGATTTCCAGCAAAATCCTGTTAGAGCCTTCGACCGCTTTGAAATCCACAGTAGCGACAACGGATCCCTTCGTATCGACAACATCGACACGCGATCTGGCACCGTTCAAGCCGGCAGAAGCATCGAATACAACCTGCAAGGCGCCGGCATTCTGCGAGGCGCGCAAGCCCTGCAATGTCTGCGCGACAACCTTCCTTGCAGACTTCGCAACACGGATGTTCGCGGACTTCGCCGTCGTAGAAAGCGCCAACTGCAGCGTCTCACCGTCACGCATTTCGGTAGTCACGCCATCGACAGTCACGAACACGCGAAGCCCGCTCGGGAGAATTCCATCGATACCCGCAAACTTCAGGTAACCCGCACGCGCGCTTGTTGCCGAAAGCTCCACGTCCCATTCATACGCGTCTTCGCCGAGTGCCTTCACGCTCTTTGCAAGGCGCCTGCCCGCATCCATGATGCTGAGGTTCACGCGGTTGCCCATGCCTGCAGGCGGTTCCTCGGAACTCCAGGCTACCTTGCCCGCGCCGAGCATATTCCAGCTGTCCATCTTGCCGTTCGCATCGGAGAGTTCCACCTGCAATGCCCAGCCGTCGGCGCCGGCCGCCTTCGCAAGCACACCCTTCTTGTTGAGCGACTTCACGGGTTCCGTTTCACCTTCCTCATTCACGAAATCGACAAAGGCCGGCTCCGTAGAAAGCGGCAAATCCTTTGCCACGCCGCGATTGAGCCTTACCCACACGGCTTCGTAAGGTCCCAACTCCGTCACAGGGTCGTACTGGCCAGTTTGCGCGTTCCAATGCCAGAATTCCAACTCGGGCTTTTTTTCCCGATTTTCCTGGTCGGCAACGCCAATATCCATCTTCCAGCCGTAGGGGTTCGCCACCAGGTTCCAGCCGCTGTTTACGCTATCGAGCGACCACACGGCCTCGCCGGTAAAGGCCTCATCCTTGAGCACAAGCGGGCGGCCTTCGAGCGAATTGTACCAGTACCCCTTTCCCTGTTCCGGAGAATCCTTCTTTGTGAAATTCTTGTACTGCCAGTAATCGCCGAAACTGGCAAATTCATCCCACCAGTAGAACACCCCGTCATCGTTCCACTTATAGCTATCGAAATCGACATCCGAAAGCGCAATCATCTGCCAGCAGTCTCCGCAATCATTCGCGATTTCGCCATTCACCTCGAAATCCCACTCGCGCACTTCCGGATTGTCGCCCTTCCCGTTGTACATCTTTGCGACGACATGGTACATGCCTGCGGCAAGCGGATACTTTTCCCACGTGATCATTTCGGGCCATCCGCCGTTCGGAAAATCCATCGTGGAATCATCGATTACATTTCCGTCCAAATCCTCGAGGAAAACACTTACAAAAGGCGTTCCATTTCCAATCGTGAAGTCGTCCGTCTTTACGGCAAGCTGGACAGCGTTACCCGACAGGAACAGAGTCGAGGAAGCCACATCAACTTCTCCCTCATCCACGCCGTTTGAATCTGGCGAAGCACCTGCCATAAGTTTGAAGAAGTAATCACCATCGTACGCCTCGTCCGCAGAGAACCTCTTGTACGGACCGTTGTCGCTCGGGCCTTCCCAGTGAACAGGGTCGCGGTCAGCATTCGGCTGTTCTAGGCTAGCCGCAAATTCGAGCCACGCCGTATTCGTGATTGCTCCAGATTCGTCCGTCTCGAACTCGAACTCGTTAGTACCCATCCGGTAATTATTAAACTGTCCAAGCATGCGCTCTTCGCTTTCGGTAAGGCAGCCCGACTCGATGCAGTCAAGCATAAACACAATCCTGTGCACGTTGGAGATTTCCGCATTTACTCCATGGTAAGTCGATGCGACATACGGATAAACGCGAGAAGTGTCAGCAATCCATTCCACCGAAGTGTTCCCGTAATCTGCATTGAAACGGTTCAGGACATCGGCAAACGCCTGGCCCTGCATATACTCCTTCTCAATGATGCCCACGGAGACCGCTTCGCGCGTATCTCCACCCAACATGTAGGTGTCCGAGTCAAAGTTGTCCGTCACCACCGCATTCCCGGCTGCGCTCCGGTAGTTGCCGTGGGCATAGGTCTTGGAAGCAAGGGCAGTCTCCCCGTCTTCTTCGTTTAACACGGAGAGTTCGCCATAGGTATTTAATTCGTATGCACAGGATATATGTTCCAGGCCCTGCTCATTATCCGGCATATATGGCTTCAGGTAATCGCAGTAAGCTTCACCAAACATGCCAGAAGCGGAATCATAGGCGGCTTCGGTGTAATGGAAGTTCGAGACTATACTCATATCATTTGCGCCCTTATACAGGGGATCCGGGAACTCGGCCAAACCGACAAGGTAACCCGCCTTGCAATGTTGCGGGCCCCTTTCCAATGAACAAGTGATATCGCTAAAGGTGTAGGTGGAATGGAACCACACCATCGTATTGTACGTAAGCGAGCCGACAAGTCCGCCCAGGTAAGACATTTGCTTATTTCCCGCAGAAGCATCGTCACTCAGCAAAGACGTCTCAAGCCCCACCCGGCGCAGTTCGACACGCCCTGTATGACCGACAATTCCACCTATGTGCGCTTCAACCATGGCAACCTCCTCGACAAAGTGATGGGCGCCATCCCAGAGGTATGCGTTGTTCGACACGCTAAGGCCATCTACGGAGACGCCGACCGCAAACATATTAGACACGCTGCCCGCAAGGCCTCCAATCGCGACCGAAGAAGGATAAATTAAATCGACAGCGTCATTCAAGTCCATATCGGGAACAGAACGGACCTGAATGGAGCTTCCCTCGAAATCCGTCACATAAAGCCCGACCGACGACGAAACGAAAAGGGCCGCTACAGGGGCACTTATGGCCGCGTTTGCAACATAGACATTATTCACTTCGGGTTCATTCACAGCCGTGCCAAAAAGGCTCGCAAAGGTAAGGGATTCCAGACGAATGTTCTCGAACCGGACGTTCTGAATGGAACCAATCAGGTTTCCGCCAAACGAAGCCTCATCAGAAAGCGAGGTATAACAGATTCCCCTAATCGTATAGATACCGTCTTCCGCACTTGTAAGTTTTATCTGAGACGTAATATCAAACTCGAATGGCTTGAAATATTCGTTACACGACCGCGTCTGCCCGTCATAACCGCCGAAGTCGATATCCGAAGCAAGCAACAACGCTTCTGGCTGAACGTTAGAATTATAGAGAAGTTCGCCAATAAACTCATATGCCGTTTGGTAACCCTCCGGAGAATCCCATTTTTCGAAACACGATTCGCCCGAGTCCGGTTCGTACGATGCATTCTGCTGCGACAGCTGGATTGCAGCATTATAATTGACATCCCGCGTCAGTTTTACGCAATAGAACTTGGAAGACATTTCCTGCTCGTCCGAAAGGTCCGCGGACCAGGAGATTGTCACGAGAAAAGAAAGCGCAAGCGCAGTTGCTGTTTTCAAGAGGGTAGATTTCCTAACCATACGGAATCTCCTAATAAAACCATACTCTTTAAAAAGTATATAAAAAAATTAGAAATGCAAATCCAAAAGAAAAAGCCGGGAGCAAATCCCGGCGAAAATCACAGTCAATGCGGCCTAGCGAATCACGGTGGACATATTAATGGACTGCGTGGAGCCCTTGAACTGCCAGGAGACCTGCACGTTCACCTGCTTGGCATAGACATGTTGAACCGACTCAAGGTTCGATTCGCTTGTCGCAGTATAGTCGGTCGTAGGAGAAACCGTCACGGTCGGAGTATACTGGATGGTGGACTGTCCTCCACCGACCTTTTCGCCACGGTCCCAGGAACGCTGTATCGGGTCCCATTTCCAGATATAGTCATGGCCAACAACTTCATCTTCACTGTCGTCCCCAGGTGGCGTAGACTCATCGGGAATGGACGCGATGCCGATACGGTTCAGGGAATCTATGACCTGCTGTGCGACCTCGATGGCGCCGTCACGCCCACGGATACGGAGCAAAGCCTCGCGGTTGCCCGTCTGCATGTGGAGAATCGCCATGTACAAAAGACCGAGAACCACCGCGGAGATAAGCACCTCCGTGATGCCGAAACCTTTCTTGTTCTTTATTAACTTATCCATAACACACCTACGGTTCAAACCAGCTCGCACCAGAATCGTAACTCAACTCATAATACATAGAGAACTTCGTCGGGGACTTGATGGAGGCCGCAAACCGGTCTGTACTTCCATATCGGATCAAAATACAGCCACTGGAAATAGGTGACACACCTATTTTAGGAGTAAGCAATATTGACGTCTTGGCATTTAGCGTCGTTTCGCCCCCAAGCGTCGGACAGTCAGTACCACCAGCCTGTCCAGGAACAAACGCGCTTACCGACTCAAGCGTCATCTCATCAAGAATTTGTGAATCATGCGCAGAGCAGTTTCCATCATCGCCAACTGTAGTACATTTATAAAGTCTCAGTGACTTGTTGTTATTTTCCACTTCCACGGTCAGTTTCTCGTTCAACCGCGTAGCCTCGTTCGCCGCGCGCTGCATGAAGGCGGTCACGTTGATACCGGCGTCCTTGATTCGGCTGTTCGCAACCGCACTGCGCAGACTGGCCACCCCGATACCGGAGAGGATGCCCATGATGGTGACCACCACGAGGACCTCGACCAAGGTAAAACCAGCTTTTCCGGGGCGTATTCCCAGTTTCATCCTGCACTCCTGCAAAATCACAACTACTTGATACTCAAAAAGTTAGCAATTCAAACCCTCCGCGGATTTTTATACACCTCAAAAAACCGGCTCCGCGGACAACCGGCTCCCTAAATATATATTAAAAACGCCAGATGCGGTAAAGTTTTATTTACTATAATGCAAAAATAAGATTTTTTGCCGTTTTTGAACTATTTTCGCTACTTTCCGTAGACCGCGCGGCCCTTATAGCAGGTAATGGCATCCTTCGGGCAGGGACTATGGTAATCCGAGGCTTCGTTCTTGAAGACCTCATTTACGATTTCCTTCGCGGCGGGGTTTGTACCCGAGCGGACCGAGACCACGTAGAAGATGTCCGAATCGCGGGTTGCGACCACGACCTCGAAATTAAACTTGTATTCGCCCTTTTTCCCGCGAACCTTGAACCCGTAGGGAATTTCCTCGATGGTAAAGACCTCGCTCATCGGGGCCTCGAAATCCGTATCCTTCCAGGATCGCCCGAACCCGTCCTGCCGAGCCTTGAACCAGCCCTCGGGGTTATCCGCATTGGCCTCCTCCATGGCCATGTTGATGTCGGCGATGTAGCTATCACGGAGCGAAGCGAGTTCCTCGCGGACTTCGCGGTAGGTATCCAGATCCTCGTCATAAGCGAACGCGGGCTCGCACAGGGCAAACGCAATGGCGATTGCCCCCAGAACAGAACGAAAACTTTTCGAAAGAGGTGTCATCAAAGAACAATCTAACAATTTTTGGCAAGTGCGGCCACGGAAAATGCTATATTTGGCACGCACACCTGCCCGGGTGGTGGAATGGTAGACACTGGGGACTTAAAATCCCTTGGGGGCAACCTCGTGCGGGTTCAAGTCCCGCCCCGGGCATTAACCTTGGGAATGACCATGATCGAATTTTACCCGAACAGCATCTACTACCCCCGCGAAGCCGTGGAAGAAAAGCTCGCGAAGGGTGAACTCGAACGCACCGAGAAGCACCTCATGGGCTGGACGGAACGCCACCGCGGCGAAATCTGGGACTGCGCCCGCGACGACTCGGAAAACCCAAGCGACGAAGTGCTGCTCGACAACCTCCGCGCACTGCTTCTGTGCAAGGGGTCCCTCCAGCCTGCCGCCGAGATGGGCGACATGATTCGCGAAATCACGAAGGAAGTTTGGTACCGTAACGAAGACGCCCCCGAAGCCCCTGACCAGGTGGCCGCGGAATGGCGCGTGAAGTATCTGACCAAGTGGCGCGAAGCCCGCATGTTCGAAGCGTTCATCCTCATTGAGAAGCGCACCGAACAGCTGCTGAAGATTTTGAAGGGCTAGCCGCCCGCTCCATCAACGGCTATACTTTTCATTCCACCGAATCGGGAACCAGATTTCCGTCTTTCCCTGCGTACTGCGGCGGTATCGCCAGTAAAATTCGATGTGTTCCCTGAGGTCGCTTTCCAGGGAGCGGTCCTTGGCATCCGAGAACTGGAACTCCCCACAATGGAAGACCCCCAACGAATCTATGGTGAGGCGGAGTCCGAGAGCCACATCCCCCGAACCGCGGTGGGCCTTGAAGTAGGCCCGAGCAAGCCAGTGGAGTCCGGCAGCACGGCCTTCCAGGTACTTTACGAACGCCGGGATATCACGGCCTGCAGAATTGTCCAACACGTAGATGTCATCGACCGAAGGCAATACCACCCGTCCGCTGAAACTCCGGAATTCCTCCGCCTCCGGAACAGGCTCCGCCATCTCGTGAACCGCCCCCACGTCGCGCAACCGCACATAGGGTTCGAACAGGGCTATACCGGCCAAGACGACCGTAAGGAAGGAAAAAAAGTAGGGAAGGAGTTTACGCATGCGTCCGCTATTCGATAGCCTTGATGCAAAGCTGCATGGTCTTCTTGTTGTTGAAGTAGTTCCACGAGGGCTCAAACACGATAGACACTTTCTTTCCCGCGCCCAGGAGCGACTTGCACTTCCGCAATCCAAAAGCGATAGCCGAAAAAACGGGGCTTCCAGCCTGGGAGACTTCCATCTGCAAGTGACCGCCGCGGAGTTCCTTCACACGGTGAACCGTCACGTCCGTCGCCTTGAGCACCGGATACGGGAAGTTTCCACCGAAGGGTTCCATCATGTCAAAATAGTCGAGAACCGTCCTGTCGATACGGTGACGGCTGCCCTCGACGACGAGTTCGCCCAAAGCAACCTGGATGTCATAGGCGTGGGACTCGTCCACGATTTCCGCATCGCCCGAATATCCCTGCTCCACCGCCGAAGCCTCGAGACGTTCGCGCAGTTCGCCAATCTTGTCCGTAGCCAGGGAAAAGCCCGCCGCATTGGCATGCCCGCCCCATCGGTCAAAAAGTTCCCGACAACTGAACAGGGCCTTGTGCCAGTTGAAACCGGGAACGGCGCGCGCACTCGCATGGGCGATACCGTCAACGACAGAAAGCACCGCCGCAGGCCGCATAAATTCCTGAGCCAATTTCGCCGAAACGATACCGATGACTCCCACATGCCAGTTTTCGCCATCGACCACAAGCACCTTCGGAATCTCGTCTCCATAGATTTCCTTCACGCGCTTCAGGGCCATTTCCGTGATTTCCGCTTCCTTCTGCTTGCGAAGCGCATTCCAGTCCTTGAGTTCGGAAAGGAGCGTCCCCGCAAGATTCTTGTCTTCGCACATCAAAAGCTTGAGTGCCGGATCCGGCTTTTCCATGCGGCCGGGCGCATTCAGGAGCGGGGCGACCTTGTACATCACGTCGATGCCGCCGACCATGCTGCCGGGTTTCATCAGCGAAGCATAGAGCGCCTGGATTCCGGGCCAGCCGCTATTCTGCAACAGCCTGAGCCCCCGCTTCGTAAAGGCTCGATTCTCGGGTGTCATCTGCACGAGGTCGGCAAGAGTTCCGAGGGCGACAAGTTCCAGGAGCGATTCCGGGACCTGGATCTGCAGGCGTTCGTAGATGGCGCATATCAACTTGTACGAAACGCCGACGCCACAGAGTTCCGGATTGGGATAAGAATCCCCGTTCTGATGCGGATCCAGAAGGACATCGCAAGGCGGAAGTCCATCCCCCGAGGGCTGATGGTGATCGACAACCATCACGGACATGCCTAACGACTTCGCATGGGCGATTTCCTCGTTTGCCGTAATACCCGTATCGACTGTGAGAATGCAGCGTGCGCCCGCCTCGTACATTTCGTCCACGGCCGAAATGGAAAGCCCGTAGCCATCGCCAAAGCGGTTCGGGAGCCGCCAGTCCGACTCGATTCCAATCTGCGAAAGGCTTCGCGACAGAAGAGTCACCGAGGTCATGCCGTCCAAATCGTAATCGCCGAAGATAAACACCTTCTGCTTTTTTTCCCGGACATCCAGCACCCAGCGCACGGCCTCTTCCATTCCCATCATGAGCCACGGAGAGTGTTCTGCGCCCGTTCCGTCCGAAAGAATCCGGTTTGCATCGACCGCATTGCATATTCCACGCGAAATCAGGAACCGCGCTACAAGATGCGGAATCTTGAGTTCCCGAGAAAGGGTCGATGCCACCGTATCGAGCATCACTTAAACCCCTCGAAAAGCTTGATGGACAGCGACTGCAGGCAGACCATCGGAGCCGAGCGTCGACTTGCGATGCGGGTCATCATTTCCTGCACGGCCGAAAGGGCTAGTTCCAGAGCGCTCGCGTCGACCCTGGGGAAAGCGTCCATGTCCAATGCACCCGTCGTAGAGGCCAACCGCAACGGCGCATGCGCCTGCTTGCGCAAAAGGTCCGAAAGCAGAAACGAGAGCACTTCCAAAAAACGGTTCGCCTCGGCAGCATCTTCCAGCGACGCTTCGGCCAGGCTCGCAAACGCCTCGCTATACTCGTTGCGCAGGCTATAGACGACAAAATCCGCGGCCAGTTTACACCAAGGCGCAGCGCGGTTCATATAATAGAGAGCCTTGCCGGGCGAACCGACCGCAAGGCCCACCACGTCGTCCGAAAGTTCGGCATCTTCATCATCCCCCAAAACGCGCAGGGTCTCGCTGCGGACCTCGGCATCGGTCAGCGGCAACAGGTGCAACGCGAGGCAACGGGAGCGAATCGTCTGGAGCAGGCTTTCCCGCGAAGACGTCGTGAGGACAAAATACGTATCCGGAGGGACTTCCTCCAGAGTCTTCAGGAAGGCGTTCGCCGCAGAATCGTTCATCCTGTCGGCTTCCGCGATAATGACCACCCGGACCCGGTCGCCTTTCAAGGCAAAGGAGCCCGTCATGTTCCTCACCAGGTCCACGGAAATTTCGGCACCTGCACCGAACACATCGATGCGGTAGGGATTCTTGACGATTTCCTCGATGTAGGCCTGCTTGAAATCCTGCACCGTCTTCGCGACACTACCCGCCGACACTTCGTCCGCACTACGGGCATGCGCCTCCTTGGATTCCATCGGCAAGACCCAGTTGTCCGTAGCCCCAGGATCCATCGCCATCTTGCAGCCGAAGCACTTTCCGCACGGCCGCACGTTCGGGTCCGTGCACTGGAGCGCCTTCGCGATTTCCATGGCCAGGGCCTTCTTGCCGATGCCGCCGGGGCCGTCAATAAGTATGGCCTGCGGAAATCTGCATTCGCGAAGCGCCGCCATCACGCGGATGCGCTGGCGTTCCTGGGAAACCGGTCCATTCAGTCTATACTCGATCATTTCTGTTTCAACCACTGCAGGGGATCCACCGTCTGGGTCCCTTCACTAATTTGAAAGTACAATTTAATTCCATTTAGGCTTGCGATATCGCCCACTTCGCCAATTTCTTCGCAATTACGTACCGTTTTTCCCTCCTGGACGCGGATGGACTTCAGGTGTCCGTAGACGGAATAGGTTCCTCCCTCGTGTTCGATAATCACGGAGGGGCCGCGGCCATCGATTTCGGCAACCATGGCGACAGTTCCCGCCGCAGCGGCGCGGACCGACGCCCCGCGCTTACCGCGGATTTCCACCCCGAGATTCCGGGTCATAATGTGGAGGACCGGATGTTCCTGCAGGCCATACTGGCTTATGATATCGCCTTCGAGAGGCATGCACTTCGGTCCCTTGACCGAACCCGCAATCGTCTTCTTCGGTTTTTCGACAACCTTCTTCTCTTTCTGCTTCTTTTTCGCCCGTCGCGCCGCTTCGGCCTTGCGGGCCTCTTCCGCCTTCCTCGCCGCCTCGATCTCGCGCTTGCGTTTTTCTTCCAGTTTCGCGATAAGCGTCAGCATCAGTTTCTGGTTTCTTTCAAATTCCTGAAGGGCCCGCTGCTGCATCGCCTTGTCGTGCTTGAGGCTCAGGAGCATCTGTTCCTGGTTCCCCATCTGCGTCACAAGGCCCTTCTCTTCGCGAGCTTTCTTTTCACGCAACTTTCCCAAATCCGCCAGGTGCTCTTCCTCCTGCCGTTTCATCTCATCGCGTTCGGCCATCATCGCGGCAAGCGTTTCCACCTGCACCCGGTCCTCGTTCAGCACGTGATGCACCCAGTACGCCTCGCGCTGAGGGTTCCCTTCGCGCGTCAGGAGCTGGAAGAGCACCTCGGCATCGCTGTAGCGGCCGCTCACATACAGTTTCCGGATGCGGACCTTCATCGCCTCGCGACGCACGTGTATCTTCTGGTCCAGGGAATCGATGTCGTGCTGGAGCTGTTCTACCGCACGCTGCACCAGCGACTCGTTTTTCGAAAGCTCGTTGATATAGATGCGCGTCTGGTTCAGATTCTGGTCCAAAAGCGAAATCGTATTGATGACCCCCTTCTCTTCCGTCTCGAGCAGCACGAGCTCTTCGCGCTTCTTGGCAAGATCGGACTCCAGCTTTTTGAGGGCGTTCTTCTGCTCCCTGATCTGGGCTTCCGTCTTCTTCGGAGCCGCCACGGAAAGGCCAACAAATAAACACAGCAGTGCGACAAGCAGACGCATGGCTAGTCCCGTTCGTTCCGCTTGGCGAGGAGGAACTCCTGAACCGTACGATAACTGAAATAGGCCGAGAGCGCCGTCACCATGCACACGACAAGGGCAAGGAGAATACCGAGGCCTCCGATATTTTCAGCAAGCATCGGCATGGCGCGCGCAAGGGAATTGACGACCGCCCCAAGCAGCAGGACCGACAGAGCGCTGCCGACAAAACCCTGCATCATCCCCTCAAGGACAAACGGGAACTCGATGAAGAAGGGACTCCCGCCCGCATACTTCATGTTCTCCACGAGAAGTTTCCTCGACATCAGCGACAGACGGACCGAATTGCAGATGATGAGCGAGAGCGTCACCAACAGCATGACGCTCAAGCAAATGGGCCAGAAAACCATCTTGAACTTCCATTCCGACACACGGGTCGCCCAAGCCACGGGAGCCTGCACTTCCTCGAACGACCCCTCCCTGGACAGCGCATTCATGACATCGACCAGGTCCGACGGGTTACGCGCACCCGGAACCAGGGTCATGCGGAAAAACGGAGGGATAGGATTCTCGTCGACAAGGTCCAGCATCTCGCCAGAAAAATGCCTACGGAAATCAGCCAGCGCCGAATCCGCGCTCACGAACTCGACCGAGTCGATATTCCTGAAATGCTCGAGCCGGTTCCTGATGGCGCCAATCGAATCCGCAGACACGTTCTCGGGCAAAAAAGCCTCGACCGTATAGAGCGACCCCTCGGCACGGAGGATGCGGAAAACACCGCCCAGGGCCGTAAGGGACGCCGCCAGCAGCAGCGAACTCAAAAAAATCGTAAGCAGCGACGGCAAAATGACCGTGCGATGTTGCCGCCACCCACGAAAAGATTCCGATATTAGATACCTTATCTGTCCGAACACGCATTGAATATAACTAAATTTAAGAGGGTCTCTCGGGGCATCTATGAAACATATCGCATTAAAGATTACGGCATTCATTTTCGGAATCGCACTGTGGCTCTATGTCATGTCACTCAACACCTTCAAGGTGACCATGGAAGTGCCCGTGCGCCTGGTCCGACTGCCCGAGCTGCTAGCCATCGCTTCCAAGCCGCCGCATTTCATGGAAGTCACGCTCGAGGGCGCCCCATTCGACCTGATGCGCCTCAAGTCAAAACTCAAGAACAACGATACGACCGTCGCCGCAATCATCGTCGACCTCCAGGATGCGGAGCTCGGTTCCATGCGCATGCACATCACCGACAAGAATTTTTCCGCGCCCGCCTTCCCGAACATCCGCTTTATCGAGCCGGACAACCAGCTCCTCTTCATCGACATTGACCTCGACACGCGAATCGTGCGCAACATCCCCATCCGTTCCATGTCCACCTTCGATGCGGCAACGGGCTACCTGCTGACGGACCTTCCCAAGATGACTCCCGACTACGTCACGGTTTCCGGAGCAAGGAACGTCATCACGCGCATCATCGAAATACCGACGGACTCGACCATCTTCGATTCGCTCAAGGCGGACACCACCTTCTCCATCCCCCTGGATTTCAAGCAGCTTCCGGCACACGTGACGCCGAGCGATTCCATCATCGATATCTCGGTCAGCATCCAGAAAATCGGCAAGAAAACCATCAGGAACGTCCCCGTGCAGCTCATCGGCATTTTCGAGAGAGGCGCATTCAGGCTCACCCCCGGAAGCGTATCCGTCGAGATAACCGGCGGCGAAAGGATTCTCGATTCCGTAAGCATCAACAACGTCAACCTCTTTGTTGAATACAACCGTTTCCAGATAGAAGACGTCGACAGCCTCGCGCCGACGGTAAAGCTGCAGCTCGGGTCGGATGTCAACCGCGAAATGTCCATCAAGGCAATCCAGCTCTCGCCAGACAAGGTCTCGCTCCAAAAAATCAAGTCAGAACCTGTCGCCCCGGCCGATTCGTTGAGCGAGGATTCCGAGGAGAAACTCGAATGATTTGGCTCGGCATCGAATCCAGCTGCGACGAGACCGCCTGCGCCGTCCTGCAGGACGAACCTCTCAAGGTCCTTTCGAACCCGCTCTACAGCCAGATTGACGAACACGCGCTGTACGGCGGCGTCGTTCCCGAAATTGCAGCTCGCGCCCACCTGCAAAAGATTGCCCCCATCGCGGAAGCGGCCGTCAGGGAAGCGGGCATCGGTCTCAAGGATATCGACGCAATCGCCTACACCACGGGACCGGGCCTCATGGGGCCGCTTCTTGTGGGAGCGAGCTTCGCAAAAGGGCTTGCGCGCGACCTCCAGATTCCCGCCTACGGCATGAACCACCTCGAAGGCCATCTCGCCGCCGCCTGGCTCAGCAACCCGGATATAGAGCCGCCGTTCCTCACGCTCACCGTCTCGGGCGGGCACACCGAACTCGTGATGGAAGAACCCGGATTCAGGTACACGAGCATCGGGCGCACCCGCGACGACGCCGCAGGCGAAGCGTTCGACAAATGCGGCAAGCTGCTCGGCCTCAAGTACCCCGCAGGGGCGACAATAAGCAGGCTCGGCCAAAACGGCAACCGCAAGTTCGTCGAATTTCCCCGAGCCCTCCATTCGCACGACAACTGCGAATTCTCGTTCAGCGGATTAAAGACTGCCGTGCTGCGCTACACCGAGACGCACGACCCGGAATTCATCCAAAAGAACCTGGGCGACATCTGCGCCTCCCTCGAAGACGCCATCGTTGGCAGCCTTGTGGAAAAAACAATCAACGCGCTCAAGAAGACCCGCATGAAGACGCTCGTCGTCGGTGGCGGGGTCAGCGCGAACGCATGGCTCAGGAACCGCCTCCAAGACTACTGCGGCCGCCACGGCATCCGTTTCTGCATCCCCGACAGGAGCCTCAGCACCGACAACGGGGCGATGATCGCCGCGGCTGCCATCCGCCGCAACCGCCAAGGGCAGCTCAAGTCCATCGACGTTGTAAAGCCCTGGATGCCGCTCGCACCGTAAAAAATGGATTTTCCATGCAGTTTCCGGGGATTTTACTCACAAACTTTTGCACGGCCCTCGCTTTTTAACAAACTTGAATTTATATTGTATCCATGACTATCCGGAATCCACATAGGGCTTTCTGCATCGCCGCCGTGATGGCCGCCGCTTTCGCCGTTTTCTCTTTTGCCGAAGACACCCCGAAGGATATCCCCCAGAACGTGAGCGACGCCCAGGTTTTCCGTCCCGAAAAGCGCGAGACGAAAGTCGAACTCGTCGATTCCAGCAAGGCCAATTCCGTCTTCCTGAACGTGGACATCTTCGGCAGTCTGGACGTGCAGTCCTACTATATCCTATGGGACCGCATGGACATCTCCGACGACCTCAAGAAGATGATGACCACCCGCGACTTCGCCCGCGACGAGTTCTTCATGCAGAACATCGACCGCGAGCAGTTCGAGCAGGAACGCATGCTGCAGCTCTTCGAAGACCGCAAGCGCGAATTCTTTACCATCTTCCCCGAAGAGGCCCTCAAGGAACTGCAGGAACAGAAGGAAGACGAAGAATAGCTTGTCATCCCCGGCTTGTCCGGGGATCTTCATTTGAATATGTTTTCGCCCGAAGCAAAATTTTCAGAATGGCACCTCGCGGGATTCGGCGACGCACCCGCATTCCTTTTCGATTCCATTGAAAGCACGCATAGCCTGATGAAGGCACGCGCCTCCGCGGGTGAAATCGTACCCGGCACGCTCATTGTCGCCGACACGCAGACAGCCGGCCGCGGGCGCCACGAACGCACATGGGCCTCCCCCGCAGGCAAGAACATCTACTTCAATATCCTCATCCCGCTCGACGGAATTCCGCTTGCATCCGCACCACAGATTACGCAGGTGGCAGCCATCACATTCGCCGAGGTGTTCCGCGACCTGCAAGACGGTTCCAACGCGCAGGGGCTCGGCAACAGGGATATCGGGAAAATCACTGTCAAGTGGCCGAACGACATCCTGTGCGGCAAGCACAAGTTCTGCGGGATACTCGCTGAATTAGTTTATATAAAAGGCACTCCCGCCATCAGCATGGGAGTCGGAATCAACGTGAACAGCGACCCCGCGGACTACGCGCACCTGGGCAGGGCCGTCACTACCCTCAAGGATATCTGCGGGCGAAGCGTCAACCGCGAAAAGCTGCTGCAGTCGCTTGTCGCAGGCCTGGAGCGCGCCATCGGGCAGTTCCGAGCCTTCGGGATATCGCCGTGGGTTGCCGCCTGGCGAAAGATGGACCAGTTTATAGGCGCGCGCGGGACTGTCATCGTGAACAACCGCTGCACCGACCAGAATCGCGACAGCGGCGCAGGCGCCATAAAGAAAACAGGCCGCATCATCGACATGAACGATGACGGCAGCCTCTTATTTGAATGCGATGACGGAACTACCGAAGTAGTCTATTCCGCCGATTTGGAAGTGTAAATTTTTATTCCTTATCTATTTCTTTTAAGATTTCATATATTTTTTTAAAATTATCAAATTTGAATTTTTGCGGGTTTTGACTAACATAATTTGCAAAATCATCCTTTGACGCAATTGTACTAGTTCCACATAAAGGACTAATGTGCTTATTTGCGGCATCTATTATTGAACAAGGCCATATATTTTTATTCTTAGCATATCCTGCGAAGAAATATTTTTGATCTATCGACATTCCAAAACTACTAAAATCACGCCCCAAATAAATATGCTTACCATTACCTACATTAGATTGAATTTCTTTATTTGAATAGTAATGTTCTATGCAAATTTTATCCTCAGTTTTTCTTTCCGCATTTGTCAAGGCTGGTATGCTGAATCGAAATACATTGTTTCCTAACTTTTGATAATTCAATTTTCCTGAGGAGGGATAAATTTTTTTATCCCGATCAACAATCACCACAATTTTATTCACATTATCCATTTTCAGAAGATTTTGCGTCAACTTTTCTAGGTCATCACCCAAGGTTGCATTACCTGAAAAATCAAAGTAGCTCAGTTTCATTCGCAAAGAATCTTTTGGGTACAGATTTTCAAATGCGGTTTTCAGATGAACAACATCCGTTTTACCCTCTGTAATAATGAAAATTTTATCTTTTGCTTGAAGTTGTTTTTTTACATTGTCAAGCGTTTGTTCTAATTCTTGCTTTTTTTTCACCTCTTCTTCTATATAGTCTGAAACTATCGGCAAAATCCCAATTCTTGAATCAATTTGCTTTATAAATGAATAATCAGCCTCAGAATAAATTGTTTTCCCATTGCCATCTTTTTCAGCCCATAACAACAAATTGTCACCAGTTTTCGCAAGAGAATAAAATGCAGGCGAATGAGTCGTTACAAATATTTGAAGTTCATTTGAATAATTTTTGAAAATATCAGCCAAAGCAAATGATTTTCCCATTTCTAAGTTATTTTCAGGTTCTTCAAATCCCCACACAACATCCGAATTTATTTGTTTTCCTTTTTGTTTATGCAACGTTTGAGCAATAAACTTCAAAATAATGGGAATGTGCAAAGCTTTTATTCCATCACCATGTTTCATCAAAGATATTCTATTTCCATTGCTATCCAATTCAAAATCTAACGTTGCAAATAGCAATCTAAAATCACTCGGCGTCGTTATAGAAGAATCATACTCCAATTTCGAGGAAATCTCAGAAACAAGCGCACCAACTTGATTTTTTACTCCTAAAGCAAACTCTAATGACGACTTTTGCAAGACTTCTGAGTCTACCTCACTTAACGTATCATAGATGTTGCCCATTAAATCGTTAAAATATCGCTCATCCCTAATTGCTGGCACATAAAAATAACGTATTTTTCTAAGCCAGGCGACTTCTTTTCCCTTTCCTTTTTCGTACGATTTCCCATGAACATCCTTGATTTTCTCATCATAAAAGCCATCTCTTCGCCATTTTTTTGTCCATATCATTTTCCCTTTATTTTTATAATGGTCAGGAATATTGAATGTCAATGATATCTCTATTTCAGGGGCTGCATGTTTTCTGACTTGTGCAAATTTACAAAAATCATCGTCAAATCGAAATTTGACATTTTGCTCCGTACAACCATTAAAAAAAAGATTCAGAGCTTTAAGCAACGTTGATTTTCCCGAATCATTCAATCCTATCACCACATTCAAATCCCTGGGATTCAAATTTTGGGAAAGTTTGTCAATGGACCTAAAATTCTTTATTGAAATCGAGTCGATAATTTGCATATCATTCCTTTATATTACTTTTTCTCCAAAAAATATCTTATTTTATTCACAATTTCAACAAAAAAAGCACAGTAAATGCATACAAATTGCTTACATTCATTTGTTTGTATAATCACAGTCAACTTTTATGCTTTCTCACATGAAAAGCCTCCTTTCGGAGGCTTTTTCAGACTAGTATCTTACAGCAAAAGACACTCAATATCTCATATTCGTTCTGATACTACAATTTCCGCTTAAAATACAAGCTTCCCGCCAGAGAAACGGCGAGCACCACAATCATCGCGGTAAGGCCAAATTCCGCCAAATCGGCATGTTCGCCCGCAACGCCCGACTCGATAAGCACCACGAACACGAGCGCAATCACCGCACCCACGGAACCCATCTGCTGGAACATCTTGACCTTATCTTCGGTCGTAAACTTTCCGTCGGTCTTCTTAATAAAGGGCATTGACATCCCCTCCCATGCAAATCCACACGATGAGCCCAGCCATCACGAGTACGCTTATGGCGACATTCGCCAGGAAGAAATCGCGGTTCATGGCGTCGAGATCGTCGGACTTGCGGAACAAATGTATATAGAGCACGGCGGCGGTCATGAGCCCGGTCACAACCCACCAGGGAATGCCCATATTCCACACGAACCCGAACGCGACGCACAGGGCGAGCATCGCGACATGGCTCCAGAAGGCAATCTGCAAGGCGCGCTTGCGGCCAAAACGCGCAGGCACAGAATGGAGCCCCATCTGGCGGTCGATTTCTTCGTCCTGCGTGGCATAGATGATATCGAAACCGCCCATCCAGAGCATGAGAATCACGAGCAAAAAGATTGGGAACACCGCAAACTCCCCACGGATAGCAATCCAGGCGCCGAGCGGGCTCATCCCTATCGCAAAACCCAGGAACCAGTGGCATAGCCAGCTGAAACGCTTCCAGTAGGAATAGGAAAGCAGCAAAAGCCATACAGGCAAGGCGAGCAGGCCCGCGAGGGGCTGCAGCAGGAACGCGAACGCAACGAACAGCACGCCGTTTATGGCAAGAAACGCAATTACCGATTTTTTCGAAAGGCGGCCCGCCGGCAGGTGGCGTTTCGCCGTGCGCGGGTTCTTCGCGTCGATATCGGCGTCGGCGATACGGTTGAAACTCATCGCGCTATTGCGGGCGGTCACCATGCAGCCGACAATCAGGAGCACGATGCGCGCGGTCTCGGCAGCGGTCATGTCGCGGAACCCGTTCGCCGCCACCCACATGGAGCCGAGCGCAAACGGCATCGCGAAAAGCGAGTGGCTAAAGCGCACCATGTGCCCGAATTCTAATATCTTCTTCAGCATACGTTTCCGTTCCAGGGTTTAACAATCCCGGCGCACTCCTCACCCGACGCCGCACCCAGATGCTTCAGGATTTTCGCAACGACGGTATCTACCAGTTCCTCGATACTTGCAGGGCTGCTGTAGAACTGCGGCGAGGCCGGCACAACAATCGCACCCGCGCGGGTCACGCGCGCCATGTTCTCGATGTGGATGAGGTTGTAGGGCATCTCGCGCGGAACAATCACCAGCGGGCGACGCTCCTTCAGGCAAACATCCGCACTGCGTACCAGCAGGTTGTCCGACGTCCCCGCAGCAATGCGCCCGAGCGTTCCCATGGAACACGGCACCACCGCCATGCCCGCATAGTCGGCAGAACCGCTCGCGCATTCCGCAAAAAAATCATCGACGTCGAAGGTCTTGTCCACAAGGTCAAAAAGCGCCTTCTGCCCCTCGTATTCCACGACTTCGCGGCCGGGCGCCGTCACCACGAGCGAAACCTCATGCCCGAGGCGCTTCAAGTACCTCGCCGTGCGCGTCGCATAGATTGCCCCGCTCGCACCTGTCACCCCAAGGATATAGCGGCTCACGCATCACCTCCCGCCGGCACGGACTTCCGGCGCAGAAGCACGCGATACGCCACCCCGAAAAAGCAGGGTTTCACATGCACAAGTTCGAACCCGTTCCTTTCGGCGAGCGCGACAAAGTCCTTGACCGGCAAAAAGCGGATAATGGAATTCACCAGATATTCATACGCATCGCGCTTGCTGAAAAACGCTCCCAGCACCGGGATAAACAGCGGGGCGAGCACCTTGTAGAAGAACTTGTTGAACACGTTCCGCGGGGAGAAAAATTCAAGCACCTGCAGGTAGCCGCCCGCACTAAGCACGCGCGCGGATTCCTTCAGGCCGCCCTCGGCATCGGGCAAGTTGCGCATCCCGAACCCGTTCAGAATCACGTCGAACGCGCCATCCGCAAACGGCATCTTCATCGCATCGAGCTGCACGGGAACAGCCGCAGTCTTCTTGCCCGCGGCGCCCTTCAGCATGCCATAAGAAAAATCGCCCAGAATGGCGACATCCTGCACGCCATTGAACTTCTCGTACGTAACCGCAAAATCACCCGTACCGCCACACAGATCAAGAAGGCGCTTTCCGGGACGCAGCCGCCGGATTTCGCGGCAGCACGTACGGCGCCACAGGATATCCTGGCCACAACTCAAGAAGTGGTTCAAGAAATCGTAGCGGTTCGCGATACCGTCGAACATCTTTCGCACGGGGCTCATCATGCATCCAAATTTAGAAATATCCCACGATAAACAAAAAGCGCGGGCGACAAGCCCGCGCAAATCCATCGTCAAGCCAACGACATTACTTGAAGTTTGCCGTAACCGACAGTCCTTCCGCAATCGTCGCACGGCACTTCTCCGGGGCGCCCTCCACGGGAGTGCATCCCGACCAGCCGGTAAACACGGACCCGCCCGAAGTGACCGCAGTGAGTTCCATTTCGACACCGCTGAAGAACTTGCCCGAGTACTTGGTCGAAGTCGCTGTGCTTCCGGGGAGTTTCATCCCGTCCATCAGCACCATACCATTCCCGTTCGAGGAAATCGACACGTTGACGGAACCGCCAATTTCGGAGAATTCGGACTTATACTGACCCACAATTTCTTCGTCACGAGACTTCGCCCAGTCGGTAATGCGCTCATAATGAACCGTAAAGCCATCGTCATAATAGCGATTCTTCTGGCCATTCGTCGACAGATCCCTTTCTGCTTCCGAAGCGTCGATCGAGCCCGCCATCTTTGCCCGGACCTTTTCGACCACATTGGCATTCAGGTAATTCTCGAACATTACCGCAGAGTGGTTGATGAACAGGCGCCTGAAGTCGGGGTTCTTGATGAGGCGCGTGTAGAGCACATGGAAGCAATGGGCCTTCTCGCCCGTAAATTCCTTGTCGCTACCCGTATAGCACTTTCCGTTGCTACGACCACCCTGCTTGACCCAGTTGAACATGTTCGTGCTCTGCCCAAAGCCCTGTACGCCCCACTTCCAGTCAAAGCCATGGTCCAGGTCGTAAATCATGAACTTCCAGGGATTGTCCGGATTGCGCCAGGCACGCACGTTGTTGTTGGGCCAGTCGCCGTTATGGACATACATCTCGGCAATCATGTAGTCTGCAAAGTTGCCTACATCCATAATTCCCTTTATGTATTCGTAGTCAGCGTTGTTTTCACCACTGAAGTCGTGAGCGGCAACGTATTCCAGCATCGCGACGTAGTCATCGATAGTACCGTTACTCGCTTCGATTTCTTCGCCCAGGTGCTTGATGAAATTGACACTGGAGGCATCGATGCCGTAGTTCGTTTCCACATAGTTCTTGTTGAAACGTTCGCGCATGTCGTGGATACCGCGGTATTGGCCATTGTAGAACACCACCACCTGACGGCTGCGCTGGAAGTCGACGCTGCTTCCGTCAAGAATGGCACCGCCCAGGGCATCGGCAAAGTAGTCGCTCACGAAGCGGTTTCCGTTATTGCGCAGGTTGAATCCCTTGTACTTGTCGCTTCCGCCCTTGTTTACCTTGAGAGCGTCAAACAGCGGATAATGCAGCCAGGTTCCACCGAACTCCTCGCGCATCACGATAGCGACGGACTTCTTGCGTTCCATGCGGCTCCAGCCACCCATCAGGGAAATACCGCCGTTGACTTCCCAGGTCTTTTCCTTGGTGTTGCTGCCCTTGTCGTAGAATTCCACGTGGACAGGATATTCGCCGGTGCTATCCGGGTATGCCTTGTTAGGAGCATACATCAGGTCTCCGTCCATATTGGGTTCGCCGCCATCCGTCTTCCTATAATACAGTTCGAAGAATCTCGGATTGACGCTTACCGACACCACTGGCATATTTATCGATTCGCCGATAAAGTAGGTATTCGTCACCGATTCGGTAGTCAGGTAGCCTTCCTTGTAGGCAGCGCAGCGGAGCACCGTCGTCTGACTAATCGTGATGGGATCTCTAAATTCCTCGGAATTCTTCGTAGGCTCAGAACCGTCACGGGTGCAACGCACCTTGATGTCGCCCGAAGTAGACGGAGGATTCAGCGTGACCGGTTCGTTGTAGAAGCCGCCCTGGGCACCGGAGAAGGTAAACTTGGGAGCCACGCCTTCATAGGCGGTAGAAGCCGTATTCGGCTTTTCGGGAGTCGGCTTATCGAAATACTTCCAGGCACCGCCGTCGACAATGCCCCAGCTCATCCCGACCGTCATCGCCGGATAATGTACCGAGTCACGAATGCCATAGTTCGCGTCAATCAAGTAAATCGAGCCGCCAGCCTTTTCAAGCTTCCAATTCGTATGGGTGCGCTTATGATAGTTGTTCGCATCGCCTCCGTCAAGCACGGCAGCAACGTTGTTCTTGTCGCAGAAAACAGTGCGGAAGGATTTCGGGGCAATCAGTTCGTCACCGAAGACCCACTTGCGCGGCTTTTCAAGATTTTCGACAAGCGAATAACCCTTCAAGTTCGCAGCCTCGGTGCCGGCATTATAAATTTCGACCCAGCCCGGATCGTCGCCGTTTTCATCGAGCCAGTCAAGGTTGACCGGGGAGACTTCAGTAATCACCAACGCGGAATTCCCTTCCCAATGGGGAATCGTATCCTTGGGAACCGGATCGACAACAATGACATAGATTGTATCACCCGTATCCGGGTCAATCGTCCGAACGCTATCGCCGCCAACAGACGAACTTGAGCCATCCTTGCCGCCTTCTCCGGAAATCTTTCCATCCGAAACGGAACCAGAAGAATTTGGCGGAGGGCCCACAACATCGGAGCCTTCATCACCACCGCATGCGTAGAATCCACAGGCAAGCACGCCGACAAGCAACGTATTCCAAATCTGTTTTTTTAAGCGCATAAAACTAGCCTATAAAAATGTTGACGCCTTAAGGACGACAAGCGCCCCTAAAACACCCGTTCAAAATATCCCACCTTAAATTTAGAAGAATATGAGCCAAAATCAAAATTTTTTCGGTAATATTCTATTTACCCTTGACAACAATCACATTTTCTTCTATCTTTGGGTCTACCAAAATGGTTCTGTAGCTCAGTTGGTAGAGCAGTGGACTGAAAATCCGCGTGTCGTTGGTTCAATTCCAATCGGAACCACGAAACCCCGACGAAAGTCGGGGTTTTTCTTTTTTTGCTAAAAAAAATTTAAGTGCAAAAAAAGGGCGGTTTTTTACAAGAAAACCGCCAAAACATCCTTAACGGAGCCCGCCTAGACGGCGACAGCCTCCATTTCGGCGCGAATTTTTCGGAAACAGCCGAAGATATCGTCCCAATTCTTCACAAGCACGTCCACCAGCTCCGGTTGGAACTGCATTCCGCTCTGCTTGATGAATTCTTCCTTGACCTTCTCTTCGGGCCAGGCCGACTTGTAGCAGCGCGGACTCGAAAGGGCATCCAGCACGTCAGCAACGGCGCATATACGGCCCGCCAGGGGGATTTCTTCGCCCTTGAGGCCCCTCGGATAGCCCTTGCCATCCCAACGCTCATGGTGCGCCCCCGCAAGCGAAGCGGCGAACACCAGCAGTTCGCGCTTGGATTTAAGGAGGATCTGCTCGCCAATCTGGGCATGGGATTTCATTACGGCATATTCTTCGTCGGTAAACCGCCCCGGCTTGTTGAGAATCGCATCGGGAATGCCCACCTTGCCCAGGTCGTGCATCGGGGCTGCAAGGCGTATGCGCTGGGCTTCCTGTTCGGGAAGACCGTAGTAGACCGCCAGCTTGTAAGAGATCTCGGCCACGCGCTGGATATGGTCCCCAGTTTCGCGGCTCCTGGATTCGGATACGTCGCCCAAGATATGGATCAGTTCCTTCTGGGTTGCTTCCAGTTCAACCTTCGCGGCCTCGAGCTCTGCAGTAAGGGTAGCCGATTCAATCGTCTTTGCGGAATAGACAGCCGTAAGCGCAAGGCGTTCCAAGTCCTGCTTCGAGAAAACAGGAGTCTCGCCCTGCTTGTTGATGGCCTGGTAGACACCCATCACCTTGCCAGCCCCGTTCATCAGGGGCACAGTCATCACCGACGTGGTGTGGTAGTGCGTCTTTTCGTCGCTACGGTGATCGAAGCGTTCGTCCTTGTAGGCGTCCTCGACCAAAAGAGCCTCGCCCGTTTTCACGGAATGGCCCACGAAACCAGCAGTAATGGGAATACGGAGCTCATTCACGCCATGGGCGACTTTCGTCCAGAGCTCGTTCTTGTCTTCATCGATAAGCCAGAGAGAACAGCGATCGGCCCGGACAAGCGAACGTCCGAGATCCGCCATGAGAACCAGAAGGTTCTGCAGGCTACGCTCGGCAGCAATTTTCGGCATGTAGGAGAACAGTAAATCGAGAATCCTATCCGAATCCTGTTTGCTCTCTGCCGTTCCGACAATATTCATCAAATCTTGCGCATTCGATTCCATAGCCCAAAGATAGTTATTATTCACAAATTCATCAAAAACAATTGACGAAACTGCTTTTCTTTTTTATTCTTTGCGCTGAATTCGGAGGAATAGGCTAATTGGTAAGTCAGCGGTCTTGAAAACCGCCGCCGTAAGGCTTGGGGGTTCGAGTCCCTCTTCCTCCGCTAAAACGCCCCGTCATCCGGGGCTTTTTTCTTTGCCAAACCCAATCCAGCGGGCATCCCATTCCATCTCGCAATCCGCCGCGTAGTCCATCACCGCCGAAGCCGGTTCGTCGTAAAGTAACGTACAAACTTTCAAAACCAGCGGGAAATCCTTTCCGAAGGCGGCAATGCACGACATCGTTGTCGCCCCCGTCGTATAGACGTCGTCAACGACAAACACAGTCCCCGTCCGCGGCAGCCGCGAAGGAAGCCTCGGAATAAAAGCTCCGGCGACATTCCACTCCCGCTCCTCTCGCGAAAGCTTCGTCTGCGACACTCGGAAATTCGACCTTGCAAGCCAGCGGCACACCCGACCGCCAAAGCGCGAGGCAAGCGCCGCGGCAATCCGTTCCGCCTGGTTGTAGCCGCGTTCCCTGAACCTCGACGGGTGAAGCGGGACCGGGACAAAATAGAACGGCCTAGCAAGTTCCTTCATGCTGTCGGCGACCTCCCCCCGACCAACAGCCGAAGACCGACCGACCAGGTATCTCGCCATCCCCGGTAAATTCCTGTACTTGAGCGCATGAATCAGCCGTCGCGTCAGCGGACGCATCGGGAACAGGCAGGCGACATCCGGCCCCGGAAACGAAGGCTCCTTCGCCTCGCGCCCAAGTTCCTCACGGCAAGCAGGGCAAAGCCAAGGGTCCAGCCGTTCCGAAGCGCACCCGCATCCCAGGCATTCCATTCCAAAGACAAAATTCGAAATATTTCTCGCAATATTCATCAAAGACCGTCCTTCTATTACTAAAAACGGTCAAAACGGCAAAACGTTACCTTTTGCCTCATTTTTTTTTGCAACTCGCCTTAAACCCGCCCCGAATTCCGGGCGTTACTGACGACCGCCCTGGTAGCGCATGCAAAGGATGCCGCCGACCAGCACCATGCAGGTCACGGCGAAGGAGCCGCCATACGAAAGGAACGGGAGCGGAAGCCCTGTCACAGGCATGAGCCCGACCGTCATCGCGATATTCACGATGATGTGGAACAGGAATATCGTACAGGCGCCCATGGTAGCGAGCGTAATGAACGGATCGGAGTACAGCTTGCACGCCGAGGAGGCGCGCCACAAGAAAAGCACATACAGCGTAAGTACGGCAAGGCAGCCCATGAAGCCGAACTGCTCGCCGAGCACGCTAAAAATAAAGTCCGTATGCCCCTCCGGCAAAAAGGCAAGGTTCGTCTGCGTGCCGTTACCGAATCCCTTCCCGGTAAGGCCGCCGGAACCTATGGCCGTCATGGACTGCAGCACCTGGTAGCCATCGCCCATGGGGTCGCTCATCGGATCCAGGAACGTATTGACGCGTTTCTGCTGGTGTGGCTCAAGCATGCCCCATGCCATCGAACTGGCATATCCCGCCAGAATGTTCGCAAGCAAGAAAAACACCGTAAGCACCTTGGGCAGTTTCCTCCGCACCAGGGCGAAAACGACCGCGCAAATCAGCATGCCCCACAGCACCTGGAAAATAGTCGTCTGCGAATGCGACAGGAGTACGGACAAGACAGGGCTTGCAAGCAAGAACATATCCGTAAACGTCAACCCCGCAAAGAAGAATCCCATGTAGGTGACCGCGATAAAGACAAGCGCCGTGCTCAAATCCGGCTGTTTCAGCACCAGTGCAAAGGGGACGATAAAGAGCAGGAACGGAATCACGAACGTCTTGATTTTGAACAGGCTGACCGGATGCCTGGACAGCCAATAAGAAATCGTGAGAAGATACGAGATCTTGGCAAACTCCGAAGGCTGCAACTTGAAAAGTCCAAGGTCAATCCAGCGGCCGGCCCCCTTTACCACGTCTCCCGCCACAAACAGAACCACCAGAAGAAGCACAAGCGAAATGGCATAAAGCGGAACCGTAATGCGCTTCAGCCAGTCAATCTTGAGGAAAACGATTCCGGCAGCAAGTACACAGCCGCCCACAAAATAAATAATCTGCTTAAACCAAAGCGTTTCGTAAAAAGCAATCTCGTCGCTCGCCGTCGCGGAGTAGACAAGGCAGATGCCGCAAGTCATAAGCGCAAGCGTAATAGCCAAGAACAACCAATCGACCCTCAGCGAGACATCAAGGAAAGACTTAGAACTCATTTTTCCTCCTCGTCAAGTCCAAAGTAGGCCATGAGGACTTTCCTTGCTACAGGCGCCGCTTTCGAGCCGCCGCCACCGGCAGCCTCCAGAATCACGGCGACAGCGATTTGCGGGTCGTAGAGCGGAGCGACAGCCGCATACCACGCATGCGTTTTCTCCCCCTTCTTCCATTCGCCCGAACCGGTCTTTGCGCCCACACGGATGCCCGGAATCGCACCACGCTTTCCCGTTCCACCCGGATGGTTGACCACGGAATCCATGGCAGCCAAAAGTACCCGGTGCGTTTCCGGTTTCATCTTGCCCGAACGGATAATCTCAGGCTCGTAGCGTCGCACGACATTTCCCTGCGAATCCCGAAGTTCCTTCATAAAATGCGGACGGTACACGCCCTTGTTCGTCGCAAGCGAACCGATGAAAGTCGCCTGCTGCAGCGGAGTCACCAGCTGTCCCTGCCCAATCGAGAGGTTCAGGATAAGCCCACGCGCCCAACGCCACCCCACACGTTTGTTCCTTGCGTTGAACGAAGCGGAATCCGGAAGCCAACCGCTCTTTTCTCCGGGAATGTCGATACCGAGCGGCTCCTCGCCATAACCAAAGCGGCGTGCAAACTCGTTAATACGAGCCATGTCGATTTCCAAACCCGCCTGGTAAAAGAAAACGTCGCAAGAAAGCCGGATGGCATTTACCACGTTCAGGTTCCCGTGGACACCCCAGCATTTCTGGTAGCGCACTCCGTACTGGAACCCGCCCGTACAGGACTTTGGATAATACTTGGATTCGGACAGGATTCCGCTTTCAAGGCCCGCACCCGCCGTCACAAGCTTGAATACGGACGCCGGAGGATAGACACCCGAAACAGCCCTGTTCGTAAGCGGACGCAGGGAGTCCAGAGCAACCTGCGCCCAACCCTTATTGCGCTCACGCTTCTTGAGCGAGAAGATGTTCGGGTCAAGCCTCGGGGAACTCACCATGGCAAGGATCTCGCCATTCCGGGGGTCTATAGCGACCAAGGCCCCCCTCACGCTGTCGGGAATCGCCGCCTCCGCGGCCTTCTGCAACTTCAAGTCTATCGTCGATACCAGGTGATACCCCGGAACCGGAGCCATTCCCTCAACCGCCCGCGGCGAGCCAACCTCTCGGCCAAAAGCATTTACTTCCACAAGCTTCACGCCATTCTTGCCGCGGAACTCCGCATCGTATTCCTGTTCCAAGCCCTTCTGGCCAATGCGATCGCCCTGCGAGTATCCTTCGAACGTGGGCAATTTCAACTGCTCTTCGGAAATTTCACTCGTGTAGCCAAGCACATGCGACGCAAGCGTCCCATATGGATAATCGCGCCTCGATTCCGTAAGCGTCACGACTCCCGGAAGCTCGGACGAATGTTCCTCTATCACGGCCACCTGCTCGGGAGACGCATCCTCCAGAATGCGGATGGGCCTGTTCTTTATCCAGCGGGTCCTCTGGAACGCCGTATCCAGCGAAAGGGAATCGAACACGCGGGCGCCATTCTTGTCCTTGATTCCCAGGAGCAGGTTGAAGACAGAGTCACGGCCTTCCTTTTTTCGCGGAAGGTGAAGCGCCTGCAATGCAATCTGGAAAGACGGACGGTTGCGCACCAGGACTTCCCCGTTGCGGTCATAGATATAACCGCGTTCGGCAACAAGCTCCACGCGACGCAAGCGGTTTTTCTCGGAGCGCTTGAAGTTCTCGTCGTAATGGGTATGCTGTAACGAATAGAGCCTGCAAAGCAGCACTATGACCAGGACAACAACCCCCGCCATAAACACAAGGATATTCCAGTTCCTCGTCTGGACGCTGTCGTTGTCCGACAAACTACGCATGTTTCTTTTTCTTCCCGATGGACAAATGGAAGACCACCGCACCAACAGCCATCGTATACGCGCATTCAGGAAGCGTCTTGGAGAAGAACAAGTTCGTAACGACATCCTTCTCGAGACCCGTCAAGAAGAAGTAGAGCATATCGCAAAGCATGAATCCAAAACCGAGGACACCGATCTTCGCAGGTAAATTAAGCGTCAAGAACCTTTCTTCCAACTGCCCCACCAAGAACCCGAGCGCCGTCAGCGAAATCGTATTCGCACCGAGCCATTCCACCGGAGCATATACGTCCTGCGTAAATCCGGCAAGGAATCCCCAAAGCACACCGGCTGCAGGTCCATGCTTGATTGCAATAGAAACGACAAGAATGATTACGAAATCGGGGCCCGCACCAAAAATCTGAAGCCATTCCGCCACCGTTGTCTGCAAGGCGAAGCA
The DNA here is from genome assembly GCF_002371935.1 of Fibrobacter sp. UBA3718. NCBI lineage: Bacteria > Pseudomonadati > Fibrobacterota > Fibrobacteria > Fibrobacterales > Fibrobacteraceae > Fibrobacter > Fibrobacter sp. UBA3718. The sequence goes on from NZ_DFHR01000021.1 coordinate 50,010, forward strand.
GACAAGGAACAGGATGAACACACGCAGCCATTTCCAGTTACTGTTCATCAAGAAGCTCCTGGATAATCCATTCCGGTTCCTTTTCCATCACGAATACTTCTTCAAGCGAAGAAAACTCCTGGAAAGGCGCGACATCCATCTGCCGCATCACGTCGAGGTCGGATTTGCGCACAGCCTTCACCGTACCCACAGGAATCCCCTTGGGGAAAATGCCGCCAAGCCCGGACGTTATCAGGGTATCCCCTTCCTTGACTCCCGCATGCGAAGGGATCATGGCCGTAAGCAGATGCCCGTCTACAGACTCCAGGAACCCGACCACGCGAGACTTGCGTTCGAGCACAGACAACTTAAGGTTCGGGTCGACGAGCAGCTGGACACGGGAATGCGTATAGGCCGCTTTCGTAATTTTTCCGACCAGGCCGTTCATCGAGAACACGGGCATGTTTTCCTTCACCCCATGCGAAGTGCCCCTGTTTATCACGAGCGTCGTGAGGAACCTTCCCGGATTGTGTCCCACTACACGCGCAGTCACAATGGGATAATCCCACTTGTCATCAAACCGAACCAACGTGTGCAGTCGAGCCAATTCCTGCAACCCCTCACTTGCATAGTAGGTTTCCTGCCGCAGGCGCGCATTTTCTTCTTTCAGGTGCTGGTTCTCCGCCGTCACCGACCGAACCGAATTAACAGAAGAAATAATCACCTGCGCCGGATAAAACACCGTCCCCAGCGCCGAAGAGACAATGCTCTCGCGCACGCTCAGCGGAGCCTGCCGCATCAGGAGTCCTACCAACAGGAAAAAGGCAAAAGCGATAACGCCATGCCTCTGGGTAAAAAGTTCGACTATAAAGCGGAAAGCCCTGAGCATCGGACCCGACAATCACCCCGCTAGTTGGAAGATGCAATCAGCACCGGGCGGTACTTGTCCAAATCCTCGAGGATGCGGGCAGCGCCCTTGCAGACGCACACCAGGGCTTCATCGATCACGTTCACGGAGAGTCCCGTTTCCTTGCGGATTCGTTCGTCAAAGCCGCGCAGCTGGGATCCGCCACCCGTCATGATGATGCCCTTGTCGTAGATATCCGCAGAAAGTTCGGCAGGCGTAATGCTCAAAGCCTGCTTCACGGCTTCGATAATGGCCGTAACGGGCTCGTTCAAGGCCTCGCGGATTTCCGTGCTCGAAATCGTCATCGTGCGCGGCATACCGGCGATAAAGTCGTGGCCCTTGACTTCCATCGAAAGTTCCTCTTCAAGCGGGCTTGCAGAACCGATCTGGATCTTGATCTGTTCGGCAGTGCTCTCGCCCACATGGAGGTTGTACATGGTGCGCAGGTAGCGGACAATCGCCTCGTCCATCTCGTCACCGCCCACACGCACGGATGCGTTGCAAACCGTGCCGTTCAGTGCGATAACCGCGATATCGGAAGTTCCACCGCCAATATCCACAATCATGTTTCCCACAGGGTCTTCCACCGGGATGCCCATACCGACAGCTGCAGCCATCGGTTCATGCACCAGGTGAACTTCCTTTGCACCCGCCTGCTTCGCAGCATCGATCACGGCGCGCTTTTCCACTTCGGTGATACCGCTCGGCACACCGACCACCACACGGGGTTTTACCATCCACAGCGGGTACTTCTGCACGCGCTTGATGAATGTCTGGAGCAAGGTTTCCACCAGTTCAAAATCCGCAATCACGCCATCGCGCATGGGGCGCACGGCGCGCGTCTCACCCGGGGTCCTGCCGAGCATCTTTTTCGCTTCGAAACCAATCGCCGACACGCGATTGTTCTTGCTGTCCACGGCAATCACCGTGGGTTCGTTAATGACAATGCCCTGGCCTGCCACGTGAACGAGCGTGTTCGCCGTACCCAGGTCGATACCGATATCACAGGAGAAGAGTCCGAACAAAATATGGTCCTTTGAAAAGGTGAATCCTTACAAGCGAAAATATAAAACTTTTATTTCTGCTTTTCCTTGCGATCCAAGGAATCCTGCCCGAATTTAAGCGCCTTGTAATAGCGGTCCCACTGCCTAGCATGGGCGTCGTAGCGGTACTTGCGCTTCTCGTGCATCTGGATGTCCTGATAAATGAAGAAGTCCACCTCGGCATATGCCGAATAGATAGCGGCCGTGTCACCCTGGAAAAGCCTAAAATCCTTGATGCGATAATAAGGGGTATCCAAGATGCCGCTCCTATCTCCAGAAGCATGGATTGTCTGTGCGACGATGAACTTCAAGTCTTCCTGCACATAGGTGTTTAATTTGTTCTCAATGCGGTCGGTCCGTTCGGAACAGCCGACAAGGAGCAAGGCGACCAAAAGGTATATGACTCTTTTCATGTCCTAAAAATAAAAAGAAACGCCCTCCAAAAGAGGGCGTTCCTCAATAGCTTGTCCGTTCTCGACTAGAAGGAGTAAGTCGCAGAAATTCTGGAGAAGATGCGGCCTTCGCCCTGGAACGGGTTCCTGAAGAGGAGGTCTTCGGCAACCGTCACGTCGATCTTCAGCTTCTCTTCGATGTTGATACCGAAGCCAAAGCCCACGTGGTCGTCGGCAGTGCCATCAGCAAGCGGGTTCGTGCTGAAGAAGTTGCCGTCGTCGTTGCAGACGCCGTTCTTGCCCTTGTTCTTGTCGTGCTGGTCGCAGCTCGTGTAGAGGATGGACTTCTGGCCGCCCACGCGAATCACGAACCAATCCCACCAGATGTTACGTTCGATACCGAAGCTGATCATGCCGCCGATGTCACGGCGCTTGTCCCAAGCCGGATCGTCGTTGTTCTGGGAGTTGTAGGTAGATTCACCCGTTGCGTAGTTGTAGGTCCAGTCGTGAGCCTTCAGCTGATCCCAGATGAAGTCGGCGCCCAACCAGAAGAAACCACGGTCGAGGGCGACGTTGATACCGACACCGACCTGCGCATGCTTGTTGTCGATGCCCGGGGCCTCGATGAAATTCGCGGAGAGGGCCGGAACGAGTTCGCCGTCAATCGCTTCGAGAGTGAAGAAAGCACGGGACTTGACGAGGAAGCTAAAGTCGCCGTCATCGAAGAAGTTCTTGTGGTCCGGACCGAACTGGATTCGGGCAAGAGCGAAGGAGAACTCGAAATCGATGTTGCCACCGAACTGCATATTCAAGCCTGCGTCGGCCTGCACGATGGAAGCGTAGGCGTTGTCATCGACCTGGTAGAGGCCGCTCGGGGTCTCAGTACCGCCATCCTGATGCGCGATGTAAACGTGCAAGCCCCAGGCGTCTCCGCTAGAAAGCGTACCACCGAGGAAGCCATCGAAGTTCGTCACCGTTTCAGGAACCCTGGAAATCACGCGGGCGTTCTCGCCAATCACGTATGTCGGCAAGAAGCGAGCGAGTTCATTATTGATTCGTCCGAAGAGACCGCCGATGGAGAGACGCGGATCCGGATTATTCTCGTCACCGAGGGAGAGCGAGAAGATGCCGCCGAAGTTCGGGAACATCGGGTCCTGGTTCGTACCGGCAGGGACATCCTGCGTGTAAGGACCGAATTCACCGATCAAGTAATTCGGGTAGAGATTGATGTTTGCAGGGTTGTCAAAAATGCTCACATCATCCATGATGTACGTGGTATTTTTGCCCATGGATTCGATACGGGCGAAGGTTGCAAAAGCAGAACCGACCCCGAGAATGCCAAAAGCTGTTCCAACGGCAATTGCAGATCTCAACTTCATTTGAGGACTCCTATTAAAAATTCTAGTATAAAGTTAGATTAAAATAATCAAAAACGCAATAGAAAAATAAAAAAAGACCAAGCTTTTTGGGCTTGGTCCTTTTTTCAGCCAAATACGGATTATTCGGTGAAGGTAAACGGAATCGTCACAGTCGTGTTACCAGACTTGACCTTGCTGAACGTCCACCTACTGACAGCGCTCTTGACCTGAGCATCAAATTCGCCGTAACCGGTGGTGGAAGACACAATGGAAATACTGATAACTTCGCCACCCGGAGCGATCGTGAACTTCAAGGTAACCTTACCCTGGAATCCCGGTTTCTTCTTCAGGAACTTGTTATAGATGTGACGCAGACCCGGAGTACGCTGGCGCACGACCTTCATGATGTCCGCAGCGGAACGGGATCCGCCACCGGCACCCATGTCGATATCACGAGCAGACGGGGTCTTGATGTTACCCTTGGCCTTAGTAGCGATACCGCCACCGCCGCCACCGAAGAGGCCTGCAAGGCCATCGCCGATACCACCGGCGCCACCTTCGGCATAACCTTCGTTGAAGCCGCCATCAGCCTTACCGCGACGACCACCGAGAACGGTCTTACCCGTCGTCTGAAGGCCAGCCACGTCCTTAAGAACCTTGTCGATGTCCTTGGTGAACTTCTGGTTCTTCATGAGGTCGTAAGCAGCAGCACTGGCAGTCTTGGTCTGGGCAGTAAGGAGCTTGAGCACGCCGCGAGTCTGCGGAGCGTTCGGCTGGCCCTTACCACGCGGCTTACCACCGCCACCGGCCTTCTTACGAGGCTTCTTGGGTTCTTCCTTCTTCTTCTCTTCCTTCTTTTCTTCCTTCTTCTCGTCCATGGACATAGAAGCAGTCAGGTCCGGACCTTCCGAAGTGTCGAAGATAACTTCATCGACGACCGCTTCGTACATGGAAGCCCAGAAAGAAAGGGCGAGAGCGACAAGCACGGAACCGCCAGCAATGGCGCCCATCTTCTTGTCGGATTCCGGCATCAAAGATGCAACTAACGGATCTACAGGAGTATTTTTCTTAGCCATAGATTATTCCTCCCCTCCGTTCTTTTCCATAACAGCAAAGGAAACGTTCGTATAGCCACTCATCTTCTCGTAACCGGCTTCGCCTTCGGAAGAGGTGCAGGACGGCACACCGGCGATACCGCAGGTAGCCATCACCTTATACATCACGTTGTAAGGGATGTTCTTGTCAATCTGGACAACCACGCTTCCGGCTTCGTCGGCGGGCTGGCCCTGACGCAAGCGCTGATCCACTTCAGCTTTGCGCTTCTGGTAGAGTGTTGAGAGCACAGGCTGAACACAAAGGTCTTCCTGTTCGTTCACGTCCGAAGTTGCCACAACCTTTTCATTATCGACCACGACATTGTTCGCATCGATAACGATGGTCAAGGAAACTTCAGTCGGCTGGAGCTTGGACGTGGAGATCGGAAGAATCAGGTTCTCGGCCTGGGTCAAAAGCTGACCTTCAGCGTCCATGTTCTTGATCATGAACACCAGGATGATGGTCATCATGTCCATCATCGAAGTAATCGAGAACGGGACGTCGTCTGCGTATTTACGAGTTCTTCTAGCCATGATTAACCTCCCAAGAGCGCAAGGTTGATCTTGCTGAAGCCCGCTTCCTTAGAACGGTCCATGAGCTGGATGATTTTGTCGAACTGCGTATCGTAGTTAGCCACGATAATGATGTTGTCGACGTCTTCCAGGTCAATGAACTGTGTATGGATTGCGATCAGATCCTTAGCGATCAGGTCGTAAGCCGAGAGCGGGTAGATGAGATTCTTAGCCGCAACATCAGGTTTCAGCTGACGTGCAGAGTTCGGGGTAAGGGTCGCAAGGGCTGTTCCGGCAGCAGGCTTCTTCAAAGCCGGCGGAGGAGTGAGCCCCATGGGGCCTTCGCCCGGAAGCGAGAGGAAGTCGTTGTTGCCGTTGACATAGGCACTGTCGGCGATCGGTTCTTCGGCCGTTCCGCCGTTCGTGTAGAGAGCCCACATCACGCGGCCCGGATCTTCTTCGGATTCCTTGTGAATAGCCCAAAGTTCGATAGCTTCGATTTCATAGAGATACTTCTCTTTATCCATCTCGCTACCATCCTTGCATTTCGGGCCATGCCCACTTTCTACCGCAGCCTTGACATCTTCAACGGCATGCGTAATCAGCTTGGCATCGGACTTGCAGCGGAACGTCCACATTTCCTTGAAATAGACGTTCGGCTGGAAACCGCCACGGGCACCAATCACGAGATAATCGTTCGTGATGCCGAGCGACAGGTTCAAAGCCTGCTGGTCAGGTTCTGGCTGTTCGTCAGAGTTGGTCATCATACTGCGTTCGGGCAGGTTGACCTGGACAATAGCCAGCTTAGAGAAAGCAGCCATGGACAAAAGCATAGGAATCAGGATGGTGAACAAGCCCATCGCCGGCAACAGGTCCGGTTCTTCAGGCTTTGCTGGTTTCTTGACTTCTTTTGCCATGTTTTAAAACTCCATTTATAAACTAACTCTATTAGTGATTAGCAAAGGGAGTTGATAATCTTGAGGCCCTTTTCTTCCATTTCCTGGATAAGGCGTTCAGAGTTCATGTTGAGGAAGCCCACAATGACCAGGAGAGGCACTGCGGAGAGAAGTCCTTCAAGCGTCGTACCCATAGCGATAGCGATACCGTCGGAAAGAGCCTTGGCACGTTCAGAAGCGGGTTTGTTAGCCACAGCGTCGAATGTGTAGATCAGACCGTAAATCGTACCCATAAGTCCGAGCAACGTGGAGATGGAAGCCATCACGGAAACAAGGCTAATGTAACGAGTCAGACGCGGAGCTTCAGTCAGGAACACTGCATCGCAAGCAGCCTGCATGCCTTCGCGGCCACCGGCGCGGTTAGAAACGATCGCAGACATGATGCGGGCAACCGGGAGGTTGGTCGCATTGGCAAGGCTCAGAGCCTGGTCAAACTGCTGAGAAGAGATGAGCTTACCGAAATCAGCGAGGAACTTGGCGCGGCCCTTGGAGCTCTTCACCATGATGTAGATGATACGTTCGATGGAGATACCGAGGCCGATGATGAACACAGCCAGGATGATCCACATGAACTGCCAACCATCGGATTCAGGGCTGAAGGATTGAAGCATTTTAGACATTAGAGTACTCCTTTAGAGTGTTGTTTGTTGTTTTTGTTTTTTGAAATCTTTGTTCATATTTATTTTTTTTAGAGCAATTTAGGAGGGTAAAACGGGTAAAATTATATTTACTACCATTTCACCCCCTAAAAAACCCAAATAATAGGGGGGAACCCATGAACGAGGTCCCCCGTAAAATAGATTTTACCGCTATTTCTTCTTACCCTTCTTCTTACCACCCTTCTTCTTGGCGGGAGCAGCGGGAGCTGCTTCCGGTTCCGGTTCGGGTTCAGACATCGAAGGTTCGGGTTCAGAAGCCGGTGCGGAAACGCCCGAAGCAATCTGCTTCTGGAGGTCGGCGAGTTCAGCACGGAGCTTTTCGGCCTCAGCCTTCGCATCCTTGATGATTTCGCGGAAAGTGTTGATCCTTTCTTCCGGAGTCATGACTTCGGACTTCGAAATCTGTTCGATACGAGCCTTAGTCTTGAAGTACGCCGGGTCAGAGAACAGCGTAGACGGGTCGAATTTCTCGATCTTTGTTGCAAGAACCTCGTTAGCCTCGTCCAAACTGCGCAGGGTTTCGAACAACTTTGCAGTCCACTGGTTGTCGATACCGTAGTGGGCGGAAGCCTTGATACCCGTAGCGCACTGCGGAATAGCGAGCTGCTTGGAAGCGTCGGACTTGTTGGCCAATTCCTCACGGTAGGCCTCCTGGTCTTCGTGCACGGCTTCCATAGCGTCTTCCTTGGTCATGCCTTCTTCCGCAACGTAGTAAGCAACAATCTGCGCACTATCCGGAAGAGGTGCATTCGCGAAGGCGTCAGCCACTTCGACAAACACGGCACAACCCTGGTAGAACATCTCGATATAGCCTTCTTCGGCCTCGATCACGTCCTTGTTGTAGAAGCCCTGGTCGCGGGCAAGGTCGATGTTCTTCTGGAAGATCGGACGGGCCTGTTCGTAGTAGCTCGGCAGCTGCTGCACGATAGTAATACGTTCGGCAAACTTTTCGTCTTCCTTCTTAGCATTCATTTCCTGTTCGCGAATCTTGGCGGCCATGGTCACGAAGAGCATACCCATCTTATTGGTAGAACGGAAGGTCCACTTTTCAGATGCGTAGGCAGCAGACTTGGAGTAGTGGCCCATCGCCTTCTGGAGGATTTCGACCAACTGCTTAACGATCTTCGCCTTATCCTTTTCCTTACCCTTCAGCACGATCGGGTCCATCTTGTGGAACTCGTGTTCGCCCATGTAGAAGGCGGCTTCGGCCGGGACGCCCGGGTCAGCGTTCTTGATCTGGAGACCGAACTTGTCGTAGTTCTTGAGGGTCTGTTCGTAGTCGGCAATAGCCTTGTCTTCTTCCTTGAGTTCCATGTAGGCACGGGCTGCACCGATGTAAGCGGCAATCAGCTTTTCCTTGTCTTCCTGGTACATCTTGATGAAGTTATGGTATTCGGAAGCGGCGAGATCCCACTTCTTAGCATTCGCGTAGGCCATCGGGATGGAGAACGCAGCATCGAGAGCGTAGGTGCTCTTCGGATAATCACGCACGAGATCCTTGGAGCAGCGGATAGCCTCGTCGGTCATCTTCGCTTCGTCGTAGCTCAAGCAGGCACTGTAGAGGAAGCTCGGTGTCTTCTCGTTCTTCGGGTAGCGCTTGTAGGCAAGTTCATAAGTGACAGCGGCATTCTTCTTATCCGGGATGGAATCATACACGGCAGCAGCAAAGCCGATAGCCTGGAAGGCCATGGAATCCTGCGGGAAGTTGTTCGTGATGAAGAGGAACGTCGTTGCGGCAAGCTGCGGCTTGTTATCCTTCTTGTAGGCGGAAGCGGCACGGAGCACACCCTTGATAGTCAAGGGAGAGCCGGCATACTGCTTAGGCAAAATCATGAAGGTTTCTGCAGCCTTGGTGTACTGGTTTGCACTTTCGTATGCGGCAGCGGCTTCGAAGATGGCCTTGTCGGCAATTTCGACCTTCGGGTAGCGCTTCACGAGAGCAAGGTAAGCGTTAGCGCCTTTCTCGTACTGGCCTTCCTTCACGGACTTTTCTGCCATCTGGTAGAGCACGAATGCAATAGCCTTCTCGGTTTCCTTGGCCATCGAGTCGTTCTTGGTGGCCTTCACCTGCGTGTACTGCTTCAACAGCCATTCGAATTCCTTAAGGGCTTCGTCAAGCTGGTTGGATTCCAGGAGGGACTTGGCAAGCATCTGGCTGATGAGCAGGATGTACTGGTGGTTCGGATACTTCGTACGAAGTTCACGGAGAACGTTAACCGCAACAGAGAACTGCTTTGCATTGTAATGGACGAGAGCAGCGTTGTAGGCAAGTTCAGCAGCTTCCTTGTTCTGGCCGAACTTCTGCATGTACTTGTCCACCTGGGCGAAGTACGCTTTCGTTTCGGGGAGGCTGTAAGCCTTGACCGTATCGCCCTGAGCCTTGGTCTTCAAGGCCTCTTCGCGAGCCTGGTCCATCATAAGAACGGCGTTGTACGCAGCTTCTTCCTTCTTCAGGAGCGCTGCAGAACCGAGTGCGCGGCGACCATAGCGAGTCGTATCGGTATCGACGATCCAGTTGAACATCTTGGCGGCGTTCGCATGCTGGCCCATTTCCTGGTAGGCGGCAGCGAGGTCGATATGCACGGTGTATTCATCCCACGTCGGCTCGTTCTTGTAACGGGTCAAGAATGCTTCGTAAGCCTTGATAGCTTCTGCATAGCGCTTCTTACCGCCCTCGATATCACCTTCCTTGGTGATTTTCGCGGCCTGCTGGTGATGGTAGTGCGGAATTTCGAGCATAGCACCACGGATGGCCTTGTCGGCGTTCGCGACGGATTCCTTATACTTGGTGTTCTTCTTGCGCCAAGAGGAATTCTTGTCGTAGCGCTTCACCACAACGTAACGGTACTGCTGGGCTTCGTCGAACTTCTGCTGCACGAGCAAGATTTCGATCATGGCAATATCGGCAAGCGGAGCATCGATGTAGTCCGGGTTAATCTGCATCAAGCGCTTGAAGGACTGGACCGCTTCTTCGTTACGGTCATGATCCTTGTTCTTCATACCGATGCGGTAGTACACGGAATCCTTGAACGGAACCTTCTTGTCCTTGAGGAAGGATTCGGCCTCGGCGACACCACCACCTTCCAAGTCAGAGAAGGAGGCCGCCATGAAGTCCATAGCTTCGGCGCGGAGGTCGTTAGGATATTTACCCTTGTCGGCACCAATGATGTATTCGTAGTACTTGTAAGCAGCAGTTTCGTATTCGGCAATATTGTAGTAGGATTCAGCCAAGTGGTACATGGCGAGGGCCGCTTCCTTACCGGTGAGGTTCTCGAAGCCAGTCACCTTCTTGTAGGCGGCGATAGCGTCCTTGAACTTGCGGTTCATGAAGTGGTATTCAGCGATACGGAGCCAAGCCTTCGGCACGAGACCGTCGTTCGGGAAGTTCTTGACGAGGCGTTCACGAAGCTTGAAAGCCTTCGCGTCTTCGCCACTCGCTTCCTGCACGGCAGCTGCCTGGTAGAGCACCACCGGAATCTTCGGGGCCTTCGGGTACTTGTCGATGTACTCGAGGAAGTATCCCAGAGCCTTCTGGTGATCGGCCTTCGGATACTGGCTGATGTTGGCGCACTTGGCCGGCTTGTTATCGCGGTCGGCACACCAGGCAACATCTTCTTCGTACTGGGCCTGGATGTCCAAGAACTGCTTTTCTTCGAGCATGAATTGGTAGTGACCCAGTTGCTGGAGGGCGCCAGCACAGCGGTCAGAAAGCTTGCCCTTACAGGTTTCGCCCTTGGCAAGCTTTTCCCACTGGGCAATAGCCTTTTTCATACCCTCTTCGTCGAGACCACCAGAACGGCAAGCCTGTTCAGCCTGGTTCTTGATGACCTTATAGGAATTGGCGCACTGTTCATAACCAGATTTGCCCTTTCCGATGGACTTGCACTTGGCAAGCATTTTTTTCGCTTCGCTAGTCTTTTCCTTGCAAGGATCCGATGCGGCAAAGGAAGTTCCAATAAAGGAGCACACAACTGCCGCGACAAGAATGATTTTTTTCATCGTTCTCTATCCACCTATATATTCATAAAAAAGGGGAGGCCCCGGATTACTCCAGGTCCTCCAATTCTTCAAGTTCCTGAGCAGCTTCGGACGAAGTTTCACCCTGACCCATCTTGGTCCTCACAGTAGCGAGAGTGAAGCCGGCGTCTTCGAGGATGCGCTTACGGTTAGATTCGAAGCGGTCACTCTGAAGAGCTCTTTGGGTAAATGCTGCATAATCTTCGATAGCCTGGTTCGCCTTGTCGAAAGTCGGACGCAGGGCTTCGCGCTTGCTCTGCACACGCGGAGTCGGCAACTGGCGGGCAAGGTCAAGAGCCTGGACCTGCACGGAGTCGAACTCACCCTGCATGGCATCGTAGGCCTGGCGGGCGCTGTCGCGGGATGCAACAGAGACTGCGGGCTTTTCGGTCTTCTTTTCGGCCTGTTCGAGAGAAGCGGCGGCCTTCTTGTATTCCTTCTTCATGAAGTAGCAGTAACCCTGAACGAGGTAAGCTTCGGACACGAGGAAGGATTCCGGAAGGTTAGAGATGATCCACTGAGCCGGCTTCATCGCTTCATCGGGCTTGTTCACCTTGAGGAAGGACCATGCAATGCCGAGCATCGCTTCGTCATACACCGGGGATCCGGCCTGCACCTGTCCGTACATCTGAGCGGCGGCGGCAATGTCAGCCTTTTCGCCAGAGAAGTAGATGTGGCCGAGCTTCACACGGGCGGCATCCTGCAAATCCTGTTCGGACTGGTTGGAGTACTGCTGCTCAGTAATGTCGCGGAAGCAGTTTTCAGCTTCTTCCCACTTGCCGAGACGGCTGTAGGCGATACCCATGGTGTAACGGGCGTAGAAGTAGTTCGCGTTACCCGGAAGGATGGCGGCGAGCAGGTCAACAGATTCCTGGTAGAGACCCTGTTCGAACTTGATCTGGCCGGCAATGTAGTCAGCGTCAGCCTTCACGTCGCTTTCACCGAACTTCTGGGCGATGTTCTGGTACTTGGCCATGGCTTCGGTATACTTGCCTTCCTTGTAGTCGATGTTCATCAACTGGAAGTGGTACTTGGCCTTCTGGTCACTCTGCGGATAGCGCTTGATAGCGTCTTCGTACACGGACTTTGCAGCCTTGTGCATACGGAGGTTTTCGAAGGACTTCGCCTTGTAGAACGCAGCCTGGTCCACCAAGTGGAATGCCGGGTACTTGGTCTGAACCTTACCGAAAGCATAAGCGGCTTCGAGGAACTGACGGTTCAAGTACAGACGCATTGCAGCGCGGTAGTCGTTTTCAGGCTCGATCTTCAAGCGACGGTAACGTTCTTCACCGATTTTCTCTTCACGGGTATCACCGAAGCGAGAAGTAATCTTCACAGCCCAGATGAAGCCACGGTTCTTCTTGGCATAGAGGTCGTCGTGCGACATTTCGAGGTCAAGAGAGAGGTAACGGAAGATGCTCACGTCCTTGACATTCACCGTTGCTCCAGCGACGAAGTAGCCTTCCTTGGTGAAGCGGCCACGCACGCCCAAGTGCGGAGAGAGGTAATAGGTCAAGGTGAAGCTTGTTTCGAGGTTGAAGCCTTCACCACCTTCCGCGTCGTTGTGGAAGATATCGATGAAGGAGAATTCGATCTTCGCTTCGAGGCTCCTGTTGAGGCCACGATAGAAGAGGGAGACGTTCAGGTTGGCCGGGATGATGTAGGCATCATCGCGGTCGGCACCGAAGAATCCCGGAGTAACGAACGAGAATCCGCCGTCACCGTTCTCGGTGCTAACACCCGGCTGAACGACATTCTGCAAGGCAACACCGATAAGGAGGTAGCCAAGCTTCGAAGAAGCAAGCGGGTTGAAGCTGACACCGACATCGGTACCGACAGTCAACTGCTTCACATCATCGAACTGGTTGATATAGAGCACGGAGAGGTCGACACCCAAGGAGACGAGCTGGAACAAGTTGTAGGCGTAGCCGAACATGAAGGCATATTCGCCATAGGACTTGCCTCCGTCAATGGATGCACCGTTCTCGAAGAAGGAAAAACCGAGCGTATGCTTGTAATCCATCGGGAAAGTCAAGCTCACGTATTCCTGGCTCGCTTCACCGCTGATGGAACTGAAGAAAGCCGCACTGAATTCGAGCTGGTCAGTTTCCGCAATGCTTGCCGGGTTCACGTACATGGACGTGTTGCCGCCGAATTCGGCGAACCAGTCGTTCTGCTGATACTTGTGTGGAGCGTAGGTGGCTTCTGCAAACAGAGAGCTCGCAGCCACAGTAAGTCCGAGGACTGACGTTTTGATGAAACTAGTATGCATCATCACCTACTCCTTTACTTGATATCCGTGCGGATGAACTCGATACGACGGTTCTGCGCACGCCCTTCAGGGGTTTTGTTGGAGGCCACCGGCTTGGCATCGCCCATACCTTCGGTCTCAATTCGACTTTCGGAAATGCCGTTTTCAACGAGGAAGTTCTTCACGGCAGCGGCGCGGTCTGCAGATAGCTGTTTGTTCTTATCCTTGGAACCAACGTTGTCTGTATGGCCGACAATCTTGAATGTAGCTTCGGTAAAGGTTTCCATGATGTCCACCACCTTCATGAGGGAGATGTGGGAATCAGGAGTAATAGTAGCCTTGCCGGATTCGAAGTTCACGCCTTCGAGAACGAACACCTTCTTGGGCGGCTGCGGGACTTCATCCGGGCATCCGTCTTCATCCTTATAGCTGTTCGTAGTTTCAGCCTGTTCGGGGCAGAGGTCAACGCCCTTGCACACATGAGCAAAGTTGGGGAGCAAGCCCTTGGCTTCGACCCACGGATCGCAGAGACCGTCGCGGTCGTTGTCCGCATCCGGGCAGCCGTCGTCATCCTGGTAACCGTCGAAGTCTTCAGCTTCTTCGGGGCAGTTGTCGACGCCCGTGCAGACACTTGCGTATTTATCCGTAACGCCATCTTCGGAAACCCACGGATCGCAGAGGCCATCGGCATCGGTATCCGGGTTACGAGTTTCCTCGACCTGTTCTTCTTCCTTCACGACCTCGACCGTAGTAAGACCGATATCCAGTTTGCCCTTGCCGCGCTTCAGCATCGGCGAGGTGGACTGGCAGTAGTAGTTCGGCTTCGAAGCGGAGTGGTTCATGAACTTCGGATCGAGCGAAACGTTCGTGCGGTTCACCTTGATGAACTGGTTGAACGGGTAGTAGTTCTTGTAGATGTTGTTGTACTCCACCTTCGTCTGGCCGGCGGCCGGGTCGGCGAACACACCGTAGTAGTGGTTTTCCATGAAGATGTTGTTACGGGCAATCACGTTCGTCGGTCCCTTCAGGGCAAGGCCCGAATAGCCGTTGCGGAGCACGACGTTGTGCTCGATGAAGGCGTCGAGGGACTTAGCACCCCAAGCGAGGATGCCGGACCAGCGGTTGCCGAACACCACGTTGTTACGGAGATGCGGGAGCGAAATGAACGCACCGATACCCGTAGCATGGTTGTCCACCACATAGCAGTGGTGAATGTAAGGAGCAGCGTTTTCACAAAGAATACCTTCAAGGCCGTTCCTCACAGTGAAGTGCGACATTTCCGCGCCCGAGGTTCCCATGACAGTCGGACCATTACGGCCACCGTCGATAATAGTTGTCAGCGGATCTTCGCCTTTCAAGACCACACCCATCACCAGAGTGATGTTTTCGTTATAGGTGCCGCGCGCTACCTTGATGGTATCGCCAGCATCGGCGTTGCCGAGAGCATCGCCAATCTTCTGGAATTCGCCAGGCACGTTGATAATCCTTGCCATGGCGGTTCCGGAAAGAAGCAAAGCCCCGGCCGTAATGAAGACCAGTTTCTTTAGGGTCATACTGCTACGTTTCTCCAATCATAGAACACATAAAATCGTTTGTTTTAGGTTTGCCGAATCGACAAATTCAAAAACCCAAGAGGGAATATACCTTCATAACGGGCTTCGGTCAAACGTTTTTTTGCCAAATAGACAAAAAAAAGCCTAAAAATGCGAAGTTAAGCCGTTACGGAAGGCAAGAATCGTCAATTCTCGGGGGGAAGGTTCGACTTTTCCTCCTCCTTCTTCGCGCCCTGGATCGACACGCGGATTTCCTGGCAGGTCTTCTTGATGTCCTGCAGAACCTTGCGCGCACGAGTCCCGGCAGACTTGTTGCCGCGTTCGAACTTTTCGTACTCACGTTTGAAGTTTTCCACTTCGAGATCGAGGTCGTTGACTAAGCTCATAGTTGAACTCCCTAAAAAGATGCTTTTTGGAAAATAAATAAAGTTTTTCGCAAAAATTCGCTATTTTGTAAAAACAATTTTACGTTTACGGATTATTACACGATTTTTTGGCTTGTCAACAGGTTATCAACACTCTGAGGCCGTCCAGAGGCATTCCAAGGCGCGGCGACCGTCCACTCCCACATCCCTGGAGAAGTCGTTGACGAACATCCGAATGTGCGACTCGATGACCTTTTCGTCGGAAATTTGCGCCTTTTCACGGATGAACGGAGTCACAAGCTCAATCCGATTTTGCGCCTCGAGCAGGCTTCGGCGAATTTCGCATTCGACATTCCTTACAACTTCATCTGAAAGCGAGCGGCGAGATACAGCTATTCCAAGCGGAATCGGCGAACCAGTATGCTCTTCCCAGTAAGCACCGAGATCCTGCAGCATGTGAAGTCCGTCACGTTTCCAGGTGAAGCGATGCTCATGAATGGTGACCCCCTGGGCCGCAGACTTGTCTAGCAGCGAGGAATAGACCTCGTTGAAAAGGGCGTAACGCACCTGCGGTGCACACACGCCAGGACGGCCAGACTTGTCGCCATATTCGCGCGAAAACCAGAAGCGGAACAGGAGCGCGGCCGTCGTATTTGCTCCGGGAAGGACAGTTTCCTGTGCAGGGTCGAAGGTGCTGGAGCCCGAAGAGAGCAGGAGCGGGCCACAGCCATACCCGATGGCGCCACCGCACCCGAGGCACACGTAGCGGTCACGAATCTTCGGATAGACCTGTGCGCTTACCTTCGCCACGTCGAGTTCGCCGCGCAACACCATCTCGTTCAGGGTCTGCACATCGGCAAAATGCACGTCCCATTCAAAGGGGGACTTTTCGAGACCACGGACGAGTGCTTCGTAGATGTAGGTGTCGTTGGGACAGGTGGAGATGCCGAGGGAAAGACGCATGGTTAATGGATGATTGATGATAGATGAAGGGAGGTGCGGGAGGCGGGTTAAAGGTTATCCAAGACCTGCTCCTTGAGGGCTTTCAGCGCCTCGGGGATACGCCAGGCGGAAGTGTCGCGGTCGGTAGCGATGTTGCTCACGGCACGGAACTGATAGCCACTCACGCCAAAACGCTTGCATACGGCAAAGCAGGCGGCCCCCTCCATGGTCTCAACATCGGCATCGAAAAGCGCGGAGCGGCGGGAAGCGAGGTAGGCAGTGCCCGTGCAGCAGTTGACGGTGACGCCCGAAACGGAACGGACCGTCGCAAGGGGAAGCGTCAAGAACCGCGGAGAATCTCCCCTATAGGAAACGGTCGCACCGGAAACATCTCCCCAGGGAACAAAATGCCCTTCTCGCGTTTGAACTCCGATATCACCCACGATTTCGGAATCGACGCGGACCACCTCGCCCACCCCGATACCGCGGCCCGGATACGCACCGCAAACGCCCACCTGGACAACTCGGTCATACTTGCCCTGGGAAAGGAACTGAGCAAGGTTCACGGAAAAATCAAGAAGGCCCACCCCGCAGACAGCCAATTCCAAAGCGCTGTTCAGGGGTTGGGGCGTAGACGACGCCACGACGGCCGAAATCTTCGGGAACAGGGCGCTGAATTCTTGCTTGGATGCAAACGCGACGAGGGTCTTGCTCATGGCAGCCCCCGTTACTCGAGTCTTTCCACTTCGGACTTGAGTTCGCCTTCGAGTTCCGCAATCCTTTCGAGCGAAAGCATCCAGGGTTTTTCGACTTCGCAACGAGCGACGGCTACCGCGGTAGATTTCACGAGGCATTCTTCGAAATCAAGCCCCATGCTGTCGGCATAGAGCCAACCCGCAAAGAAGGAATCGCCGGCCCCTACATTGTTCTGGACCTCGATTGTGGTAGGCTGCAGAATCAGTTCCTGGAACTTCTTCTCCACAAGCCTGAACGCATGGACCGGAGATTCCTCGTCGGTCACCACCAGGTTCTTGATGGGGAGGCGTTCCAGGACGGCTGTCGCCGTCATCTTCCAGAACTGCGGACTAGACATCACCTGCGGAATTCCCAGACGCGAAAGAAGCTTGCAATACTCCTGCAAGTTTATCTTCAGCAATTCGACGCCCTTGGCAAGCCATGCATCGACATTCTCGATTGCATCGATGTAAATCTTTTTGCCCGCGAAGTCGAGATTATTTATCAGCGTAACATCAAAGCCCTGCGGGAATGTGCCGCACAAAGCCACGCTCTGCGTCGAATTCCAGTACTCGTTGAGGCTCTGGATAAAGTCGTCATTCTCGGACGGGGTAATAATCGGGGAAGGTTCAATCAGCTCGGTTGAACTGCCCTCGCTCACGATTGTCGTGCAGATGCGGGTCGGCTCCTTGATCCACACGGGAGCCTGGTTGATTCCGCAAGCCGAAATTTCATCGAAAATGCGCGGACCGTATTCCGAGCCCAGGAAGTGCATCATCAGCGGAGAACCACCCAGGAGTTGCAGCACGCGTCCACAGTTGATTCCCTTGCCCGAAGCGTATTCCTCGACTTTCGAGACACGATGGACTTCGCCCAGCGTAAATTTGTCCACAAAGAACAGGCGCTGCCAGGCGGGATTGAGACCGAGAATCAACGTTTCCTGAGGCATAATTCTCCCTAGAAATTCACCTTGTAGAATTTGCGCTTGCCCACCTGGACGACAAGATTATCGCCGCCCTTGATTTCAATCTGGGCCTGCGGGTCTGCAAGCTTTTCGCCGGCAACCTTCACGCCGCCGTTCTGGACCATGCGGCGGGCTTCGCCCTTAGAGGCGAAGGCCTTGATTTCTACAAGCAGGTCGAGCGCTCCGTAGGTGCCGGGAGCCACGCTGCATTCGGCAGCATCGCTCGGGATGGCGTTACCGCTGTGGATTTCGCGTTCCTTCGCGGCGGCGGCCTCGGCGGCCTCCGCACCGTAGTACTGCGTCACGATATCGATGGCGAGGCGGTGCTTGGCATCATTCGGGTTCATCTTGCCTGCGGCAATGTCTGCCATCATCTGCTTGATTTCTGCAAGCGGAATGTTCGTCAGGAGTTCGAACCAGTTCTCGACGATGCTGTCAGCGAGGCTGTAAATCTTGTGGTACATCACGTCGGCGGGTTCGTTGAGGCCCACGTAGTTACCGATGGACTTACTCATCTTGACCTTGCCATCCGTACCGAGCAAAATCGGCATAAAGAGACCGATCTGCGGTTCCATGCCTTCGAAAATCTGGAGGTCACGACCGCGCAACACGTTGAACTTCTGGTCGGTGCCGCCCAATTCCACGTCGCTCTGGATGGCGACGGAATCGTAGCCCTGCATCATCGGGTACATGAATTCGTGCAGGCTGATGGGCGTGTTGGCCGTGTAGCGGTTGTGGAAGTCTTCGCGTTCAAGCATCTGGGCTACAGTGAACTGGCCCATGAGTTCGGTCACCTTGCTGAACGGGAGCTTGGAGAACCATTCGCCGTTGTAGTGGATTTCCACCTGGTCGCGGCGGACGACCTTGAAGAACTGTTCCTGGTATTCCTTCGCGTTCTCGAGCACCTGTTCATGCGTGAGGCGCGGGCGGGCTTTGTTGCGGCCGCTCGGGTCACCAATCTGGGCAGTGTAGTCACCCACAATGAGCACAACCGTGTGTCCCAAGTCCTGGAACTGGCGGAGCTTGCGCATCACGACCGTGTGGCCGAAGTGCACGTCCGGGGCTGTCGGGTCAACACCCATCTTGATACGGAGCGGGACCCCGGTATCGTAGGACTTCTGGAGTTTCTTTTCGAGTTCTTCTTGCGGAACGACGTCGATAACGCCGCGCATCAAAATATCAAGCTGTTCTTTTACAGGACGGAATTGCATAATGTTTCCTTGTTTTTCGGAGGGAAATATAGAATTAGTGCTTGAAATGAATTGTAAACTCATTCAACACAATGCGGTTCTTTATCGCATTATCGGTCTTTTACCGCACAGAAGACCACAAAAAAACAAGTGCCGATGTCATGTATTCGTAGAACACATACTTTTTTTCAAAAAAAACAACAAAAAAAGCCTTGATTTGGGGCAATAGATAGTTATCTTTATTTTATCCAAAAATAATCTAGGAGAATAAATGAAAAACATTTTTTGTATCGTTGCCATTGCGTCCGCACTCAGCTTCGCAGCATCTGAGCCTAAAACCCATGATGGGTTTTTCCTGAGTTTCGCTTTGGGCATGGGATACCAGGCAATCCATTTCGTTGCCGATGATGGGGATGATCTGCATAGCCTCAGCGAATCCGGAGCCGCCACCGACATCGACGTAAAAATAGGCGGACGAATAGCCAACAACACCCTCCTGCATTTGACCCTTGCCGGAACAACGAAAACAGGAACCGTAGGCGACGACGATTACTACGGCGACGACGACATCAAAGCCAACATGTCCCTTCTCGGCTTGGGGGTCACCTATTATTTTGGCGGTAACTTTTTCGCCACTGGTTCTCTCGGAATAAGCCAGTTCCATGCCAATAATGACGTACGGACATTCGAAGCCACTGTCAATGCCAGCGCAAACACTCCTGCGGATGTCAACTCCGGGTTCGGCTTTCAAGTTGGCGGTGGCAAGGAATGGTGGGTCAGTGACAACTGGGGAATCGGAGCATCGGCGGCACTTCTTTTTGGTTTTGCAAATACTGTTTATGATGACAGTGAATCGTCCTTGGGCATAACACTGCGATTAACCGCAACCTGGAACTAAAATTTCCAGCAAAAAATCTATTTTCCAAAACCAGCGAGGTCTATACCGAGCTGGTTTATTTTGTACGTAAGAATGCGCGGAGTCGTGGAAAGACTGCGCGCAGCAGCGGCAACTTTTCCCTTGCTGCTCTTGAGGGCGTCGCAGATGATGTCCTTTTCGTAGGCCTCCACCATGAGTTTCAGGTTTCCGTTCACCGGGGTACCGCTGGTTTCGGCGGTCTGCAGCGTGGTCGGGAAATGGTGCGGATAGATGACGTCCTCGTCAGCAACGAGGACGGCGCGCTCAATACCATTTTCCAGTTCGCGCACGTTTCCGGGCCACGGGTAACTCATGAGCATGTTGATGGTCGTACGTGCAAGGCGGCGCACGTTCTTGCCCACGATGCGGCAGTAATGCTCCACAAAGTGGTCCGCCAAAAGCACGATGTCCGTCTTACGGTTCCTGAGCGGCGGCACGTAAATCGGGAAGATGTGCAGCTGGTAATAGAGGTCTTCACGGAAGGTTCCCTCTTCGACCATCTGCTGCAGGTTCTTGGTGGTGGCCGCAATCACGCGCACGTTCACCTTTTTAGAGATGCGGGCGCCAATGCGTTCCACTTCGCCGTTCTGCAACAGGCGCAAGAGTTTCACCTGAAGGTTCGGCGAGAGTTCGCCCACTTCGTCGAGGAACAGCGTGCCGCCTTCGGCCTGTTCTACGCGGCCGGGCGTCTCGGCGAACACGCCCACAAGGGCGCCACGCACGCTGCCGAACAGTTCGCGGTCAAGAACCGATTCGGGCATGGAGGCGCAATGGACGCGGACGAACGGGCCCATGTTGCGGTCGGAACGGTAATGGATTGCTTCTGCAACGAGCCCCTTGCCCGTACCGACCTCGCCCACGATGAGCGCGGGGAGGGGGCTCTTCGAGACCTGGTCAATCTGCGCATACACGCGCTGCATCTCGCTGGAGCGACCAATGATGTTGTCGGGCTGGAAACGGTCCTTGAGTTCCAATGTCAAGCGCTCGTTTTCGGCCTTCAGGAGTTCATTTTCTTCGCGGGCTTCGCGACGGAGCTTCACTGCCGCCGCAAGCATCTGCGCGATGATTTCAAGCAGGCGGAGCTTTTCGGGAAGTTCGTCTTCGACCGGATTCTGCACGTCGGCACTGAAGGCGCCAATCACCTGGTGCTCCATAATCACGGGCACGCAGAGGAACGCCTTGTCCTCCGTCTTGCCGCGGCCCGTACGGTCCAGGAAGTCCGGGTCTTTTGCGACCGAGGGAATGATAATCGGCTTGCCCGTTTCCACGACGCGGCCGGTAATGCCCTCGCCCACCTTATAGCGGCCCTTGCGCGCCTGGCGACTGCTCAAGCCTTCCGCAATTTCGATGGAAATTTCGCCCGTGTGGCGGTTGTACAGCGTAAGCGTCGCATGCTCCACGCCCATCGTAGATTCCACCACCTCCAAAATCGGATGTGCAACACTCTCGAAATCGAGCGTCTGGTTCAGAATGGAACTGATCTTGTAGAGCAGTTCCAGTTCCTGAATTTTGGATTGCGACGTGGGCATACAACAGAATTTAGAAAAAACAGGCGGAATGTAAAACCATCGCTCTACCACTTGAGCTACAGGGGCCCGTACCCCTGGCCGGACTCGAACCGGCGACCCATGGCATCAAATAGGAACATTCTATGCCTGTCTTAAAAATCTTACGCGAACAATTCGATGAGGGAGTCCTTGCTCAGCTGCGTCAAGTCCAGCCCGACTTCGTCATCGTCGCTTTTGGCTTCTGTAAAGCCAGCAGCTTCCAGAACCTCCTTCAAATTTAGAAAAGATCTTACTTTTACACGGAACTTGTCTATTACGATTTTCTCCAATTTACGCGAGGGAACCCTTCCGCTGCCGATATTCAAGTCCATCAGCACAAAGCGATTATCGATTGTCATCGCGATATTCTTCCGTTCGTACCCTTCTACAGGAATCATGAATTCCGCCACGACATCGCCTGGATCCACCATCGGACCGCATTCGCTCTTGTCCAAATTCAACGAAGCACGGTTGCATCGAGCGACAAAGAACTTGAACTGAGAATCATTCGTTGTTCCACTAAATCTGCAAACTTCGAATTTTCCTTCGGGAGCCTTCCCGCCGATATACATCAATTCCGTTGCCCCATTGGGCGCATTGGTTACATCGCCAGAGTAAATGACAGTTTCCTTGTTGCCGCTTTGGGAACTGTAACGGGCATTCCAGCCATAAGACGCCCCGTCAAGCGACATGTAATGGAGGTCGAAATCGTTCGTGCCCCAATCATTATGCCAATAAATTCCGACAATGTTATGGTCGTCGCCCAAATCTACACTTGTTCCCATGGGGTAATTGCCAATGAAATTTTTTTCGCTGGAAGGGACCGCAATGTTCAAGCCCTTCGGATAGCGAACCGTGCAAGCCTTCGGCTTGAGACTTTCAACTAGCGAATCATGGAGAATCGTATAGACCTGCATCAAATACATATCGTCATTTTTTGGGGCATAGCCTTCGCGCACGAACAATTTACCATTGCGGATGACGTAGCACTGCCCCGACTGCCCCGAAAGTCGCATCTTGACGCCCTGCAAGAGCGTCGCCTTTTTGAAATTCGAAATACCGCCGACGTTTTTCCTGACATCTTCAAGGTTTTTCTTCTCGACAAGAACTGTTTCCCAAAAGCCCTTTTCAAGAGGGGTATGGTTCTTTTCGGCAAGCTTACGGAGTTTATTTACAACGGAGGCATTTGATACACTTTTTTCTGCTTCAGCTGGAACTTCAACACCGATTTTCTGTGCCGCCGCAATAAAATCTGGATTCAAAATCGGAGATTTTTCTGCACTCGCTTTCATGGCGAGAAAGAGCGGCTTAAAGCGAAGGAAAATCCTGGAGAGTTTCACAAGCTGGGCATCAGACAAAGCGCCAAGGGGAATTTTGCTTGCATTCTTTTTTACGCAGGCAATAGCGTCCTTGCTCTTGATAAGCATGGTAGAACCGGTCGCACGATAGACCAGGCAACGAAGCAAAGCGAATTCATCTTGCGGATACACGCCCGTCAAAGAGGCTATCGTCGCCTGAGCTTCCTTGTTCTTCACATCGTCAATCGAAAAACCGAATTCGCCCCATTCGGCAAGAGCGCTTACAACATATTCCGAACAAATCTTTTGGGTTTGCCCATTCATGGCGATACCCGACTTGATAAGCCCCGCGCACTTGTCGAACAGTTCCCTCTTGGCGCACGGCAAAATGACCTTGAACTTTTTGAAGGGGATGACGACATCGTCATGGTTCGGCATATAGCCTTCACCCTCCGTAAAGCCCGTTCCGTAGGTCGATGCGTAATGGCACAGCTGATCCACCAGGAGTTCAAATCGCGTCTTGGATACAATATCCGCCCATTCCTTGTAAAACGTCTTGTTGTACTTTGTCTTGGCAACTTCTCGGACCCACTGCAGGGTATCGGAGTTGCAGCAATCAGGATGCACCAACCACCCATATTGGGCGGCCTCGGCGTTCACTTCTTCGAAGGAGAGAGCTTTCGCGTCACCCTCGGTATTGCTCAAGGCAACATTGAAATACGAAATGAGTTCAAGATTCATAATGCATCCTCAAAAGTTGCGAGTCGGGCTGTAAAAATTTAGGGCGTGCCCGCGAGGGCGCAAATAGGAACAGCCTATGACTCGCTAAAATCCGCTGAAATCCGTTTACATTGTCAAATAAAAGCCTTCTACTTTATATATCGCGCTTTTATCTAAAAAAGCAAATCGATTTCCAACTTTTTTCGTATTTCAAATATACATTCAATTCAATGTCAAAAGATGACATTTTACAAATTTTTCTACTTAATCCGGTCGCCGCAGAATTCCTGGCGGCCACAGTTTTTGCAGTGCGAGCCCATCCAGAGCGTGTCGAACTGTTCAATCGCGGGCTGCACGAGTTCGGGGTCGTTAGTGAGGATACCCGCCTCGAAGTTGCGGCGCAAGCTGCTCTTCATGCCGATGCCCGCACCCGTCAAGTTCGCGGAACCGATGTAGGCGGTCTCCAAGTCGAAAATCATCATCTTGAAATGCACCCGCGGGCACATGACGCGTTCGAGATCGGTCGCCAAAATCTTGAAGCGGTCAAAGTCCTCGCGGAAGTTCGGGCCGGGCTCCTTCGCGTGAATGAGCCGCACGCCAACGCCACGCTTCAGGAGTGCGGCCAGTTGCCCGAGCAGTGGCATCGATTCGCCGTCCTGCTTCACGTAGACATCCTTGATGTCGGCAGTGCCGATCCACAACGTCTCGCGGACCTTCGCAATCCGCGCGATGACCTCGGAGTAATGTTCCTCGTTCTGGATGTACTTGGTGAATGTGGGCACGGGAGTAAAGATAACCTTGCTCTTGTTTTTTGTCATGCGTTTTTATATATTCGTTATCGTATTCGGACAACCCGGACGACAGCGGTAAACTTGCAGAACATCAAAGCAAGCGAGTTCCCGGCCCGGATGTTACACCATCTGCGCCTAGCGTTTAAAGAAAGCAGGTATAAAGTCGGCAAGCGACGCAGCCGATCACGGGAGTGAGCCTCCTCCTGCAAGGTGACAGACTTCCGCCAAGCAATGGCTTGGCGCACATACAATCACTAACAATCCCATTCTGGGGCAACGCCCCTATTCTGCCGCATATACGGCAAAGGACTTTTATGTCTATCAATCCCGTCTTTCCCGATTTTGCGGAAGCATCCCGCGAATACTGGGAACAACTGACCTATGAAAAAATCAAAAAACGCACCTACTTGGACCCGCTCTACGATGTGGCATTCAAGGTTTTCCTGAACGACCCCGAGGCTCTTGTGAGTTTCTTGAACGGAGTTTTCCACCTGGAGGGCGAAAAGCGAATCGTTTCCGTTACGGTGAAGAACACCGAGGTGAACATCCTTTTCCCGCAGACCAAAACTTTCCGCCTCGACATCCGCGCGACAACGTCCAACGGGTACTGCATTAATGTGGAGATGCAGAAGGCGAAGCACAGTCGCTTTATCGAGCGCATCCTTTTGCAACACAGCGCCTTCATGCTCCAGAGCAAGTATGAATGGGACCAGGATTTCTTTAAGGAATCCGCAAGGGATCTTTCCGACGAGGAACGCGCTCTGCGCGAAGCCTCCCGCTACGAAATTCCTCCCACCTACGCCATCTGGGTCTGCGATTTTCGCCTGGAACAGCAGGACGGCTACTGCGGCACCTGGGGCGTCCGTAACGAGAAGGGGTTGACGCTGACCGACAAAGTTAAGTATATTCTTTATGACCTGACGCAGTTCGACAAGACGGAAGAACAGGTAGAGACTGACGAAGACCGCTGGCTTTGGCTTTTGAAGCACGCCGGCGAATCCGACTCGCTTCCCGACTTCAACGACGATGTAATCGCCCAGGCGATTAAGCGCCTTCTTGTAAAGACTGCTCCGGACAGCATCCTCAAACAGCAGGCAAGAAACATGGTGATGACGGAAGAAGAACTGGACTACCTGGCGACCCTCAAGGTCCGCGCCCGTGAGGAAGGCCGTGCTGAAGGACGTGAGGAAGGGCGTGCCGAAGGGCGCGAAGAAGGACGTGCTGAAGGTCGTGCTGAAGGCGAAATGAACAAGGCTCGGGAAATGGCGAAAGCCATGCTCGATCTTGGAATTCCCGTAGAAAAGGTTATGCAGGTTTCCAAGCTCACCGAAGACGAAATCCGCAAGCTCTAAGCGTCAAACGACAGTTCAAAAAAGGCATGTCAACACAAACGTTGGCATGCCGTATTGTAATATGCAAGGTATGTATTTCATTTTATAAAAAAATACCAACCGCAAGGCTAAACTTGCGATTGGTCACGTAAAATGGACTTTTTTACAGTTATTTCAACGCTTCCTGAACCAAGGCAGATGCGCGCTTGGCGTCGAAACGGCCCTTGACCTTCGGGGAAAGTTCCTTCATGATCTTGCCCATGTCTTTGGGGCTAGAGGCTCCGGTCGCCGCCTTGATTTCAGCGATGAGGGCCTTGACTTCGTCTTCGGTCATTTCGGCCGGCATGTACTTGCGATACAGAGCGATGCACGCTTCCTCGGCCGGGACCTTGTCCATGAAGCCGCCCTTCTTGAGGATTTCGATGGCTTCCTGCTTCTGCTTCACGCTACGAGCGAGAACGTCGACGCACATCTCGTCGGTGATGGTTTCTTCAATCTGGGCCGGAGTGGCACCAGACTTCATGGCTTCGTTCTTGATGTCGGAATGGAGGGTACGGAGCGTTCCGAGAGTTTCGGCGTCGTGCGCCTTCATGGCGGCCTTGATATCGTCCTTAATCTTTGTCAGCAATGCACTGCTCATGTTTTACCCCGAGCGGATAACGCCCCGCTCCTGGCGTCGTGGTTAAAGTTCTAAAAACACGCAACGAGCCACCGGTCATGGACCGACGACTCATCACTCAAATCAAAAACCTTCAAAAACCCTGGACTGCAGCCAAGACACCTTGGCCTAGCCGGACGCCTACTAGTAGAGGCGCTTGCGGTTCTGGTCAGCGATTTCCTTCAAGCGCTTGCGGCGGGCAGCCGTTTCGACGCGCTTCTTTTCTTCAGAAGGCTTTTCGAAGCGCTGACGCTTCTTGACATCGGAAATGATGCCATTCTTTTCGCAGGACTTGGTGAAACGCTTGAGAGCGCGTTCAAAAGGTTCGTTGGACTTAACAATTACGCCGATCACGATAATCCTTTGGTTGAATTAGATATTCGTTTTTTGGATAGCCAAATATATTTAACTCGCGGGATTTCGTCAAGGGTAACTTCAAAACAGAAGTTTCAGTCGCATATTTGCGAAATTAGGGCTTTTTTTCGTTATTTTCTTATTTATAACTTGCGGTTCCTCAAAGACTTATATATATTTTTACCAGAAAGCCCCTACTTTTAGGTTTTTTACATCGTTTTTGGGAGATTCCGAATGAAATCAGCATGGTCGTACCCACTTTGTGCCGCCGTCATCGCAGGCGCGCTCTTTGTTGGTTGCAGCAAAGAGGAACAGGAAATCGTTCCGGACATGAAACAAGCCGCACCGGCAGCCACAGAAAAGGCCCCCGCTGCCGCCGAACAAGCAGACGAGCCGGAATTGGTACCCATCCAGTCCCTTTCCCAAGGATCCAAGTCAGAACCCGCTGTTGAAGAAAAGTCAAAAACCGCGCCGGCACCGACCGCTACAGGCGACATCCAGCCGCAAAGTGAAGGTCCGTTTGTAATCCAGGTGAGCATCCAGCCCTCGAAGAAGGGCGCTGACGGCATCGTCAAGAAGCTTGCCGAACAGAACATCAAGGCCTACGTCGCCGAAGTGGAAAACCCGGGCGAACTCGAAGGTACCTACTACCGCGTTCGCGTCGGATTCTTTGCAACCTACGCCAATGCCCAGGAATACGGCAAGCAGGTGCTTTCGGCCCTGAACTTCCAATGGTGGGTCGACAACAGCAAGAATGACGAAGTTGGCAATCCGGCCGGCGATTCCGACAACAGCGGCGAATCCAGTTCGTACTACGCTCCTCCGCAGGACAACCAGCCCGAACCGGCCCCGGCACCTGAACCTGAACCGGCTCCCGCGCCTGCGCCCGCACCGGAACCTGAACCTGCGCCTGCACCGGAACCGGAACCTGCGCCCGCACCCGAGCCTGAACCGGCACCCGCTCCCGCACCAGAACCCGCTCCTGCACCGGAGCCTGCACCCGCTCCCGCTCCGGCACCCGCAGCCCCGCCTGCCCCACCTGCCGAAGACTTCGTGGACGACTGGGAATAAGCGGTTCGCGCAATCTTTACGAAAAGAGCTCCTCCGGGGCTCTTTTTTTTGCAGGACCTATTTTCTAAATTTGCAAACATGCCTACAAAGAAGCCCAAAGTTTTCGTTGTCCATTTAGGATGCGCCAAGAACCAGGTCGACGCGGAGAACCTCGTCGGCGAGATGCTGCACGCAGGGTTCGCGACTTGTGATTCCGCAGCCAAGGCGGACTACATCCTGGTGAACACGTGCGGGTTCATCGAGGCTGCGAAGGAAGAATCCATCAACACGATTCTCACACAAATTAAAAGCAAGAAGGCAAGGCAGAAACTGATTGTGTCGGGTTGCCTCTCGGGCCGCTACGGCGACGAACTCGTGAAGGAACTGCCCGAGGTGGACTACTGGGTAGGCACGTACAAGCCGGGCGAACTCCTGAAGAAGATGGGAATCGTCGCCCCGCAAAGCTGCGATGCAGAGAACCTCCCGCGCATGAACCTCGGCGGGTTCAAGCACCACGCCTACCTGAAGATTGCGGAAGGCTGCAACCGCCGTTGCGCCTACTGCGCCATTCCACTGATCCGCGGGAAGCAGGTTTCGCGTTCTATCGAAGACATTGTGGCAGAAGCCAAGGAACTTGAAAAACAGGGCGTGCAGGAGATTACCCTCATCGCGCAAGACACGACATACTTCGGGCGCGAGAAGGGCAAGAAGGGCGGCACCTTGGCCGGCCTGCTCCGCGCGATTCTCGACAACACGAACATCCCGTGGATACGCACGCTGTACTGGTACCCGATGTTCGTGGACGACGAACTTTTAGACCTGATGGCGAACGAACCGCGCCTCGTGAAATACGTGGACATGCCTATCCAGCACGCCAGCGACAACGTGCTCAAGAACATGAAGAGGAACTACCGCAAGAAGGAGCTCGTCGACATATTGCACAGGATTCGCGAGCGCATTCCGGGAGTCACGCTCCGCACGACCGTACTTGTCGGGTTCCCCGGCGAGACGCACGAGGACTTTGAAGAGCTGATGGAACTGCTAGAAGACATCCAGTTCGACCACCTGGGCGGATTCGTGTTCAGCCCCGAGGAAGGCACTCCCGTGATGAACATGGACCTGCCTGCCGTTGACGAGAGCGAGGCTCGCGCAAGGCTCGATGCCGTGACCGACCTGCAGGAAGAAATCGACGCGGAACACGCTGAATCGATGATTGGGAAAAAGGTACGCATCATCATCGACCAGGTGGCGGAAGAAAGCGAATACCATTTTTACGGGCGCACCGAAGGCAACTCGATGGAGAACGACGACGTCGTGAAGGTGCTCGAGGGCGACGCCGACGTGGGAGAATTCCACGACGCGCTGGTGGTAGA
This sequence comes from Fibrobacter sp. UBA3718, assembly GCF_002371935.1. Taxonomy (NCBI): domain Bacteria; kingdom Pseudomonadati; phylum Fibrobacterota; class Fibrobacteria; order Fibrobacterales; family Fibrobacteraceae; genus Fibrobacter; species Fibrobacter sp. UBA3718. The sequence continues at coordinate 78,966 of NZ_DFHR01000021.1, forward strand.
CGCAGAACCGCACGAGCTGATTGTCAAAATTCTGGACTGAATAATTACTATATTTGCATTCGCAAAACCGGATGGATTCCGCCACGCGCGGAATTGCATTGGCCGGGCCCGTGTATCACAATGGATAGTGTCCCTCCCTCCGAAGGAGGTTATTCCGGTTCGATTCCGGACATGGGTATTAGAGCGCTCCGCACGGAGCGCTTTTTTATTTGCGATGCGTGTCGCTTATCGCGAGCCGTTTATGATTTATAGCAGCAGCATGATGCCGTCGACACCGAGCACCGTAACGCAGGCGACAACGGCTACACCTACGAGGCCGCGCCCGAGGAGCGACGCGATGACTGCGGCAACGAGCGCGCACGCTCCCGAAAGCACGCTGTTCGTGGAATAGAAGATGGCAGGCACCGTCATCGCGGCGAGAACCGTGTAGGGAACGTACGCGAGGAAGGAACGCCAGAAGCGGCTCTTGATTTTGCCCTTCAAAAGGACGAAAGGCACCGCACGCAGCAGGTAGGTGACACCCGCCATCACGAGCAGGAAGAAGCAGTAATCCCTCAGGTTCATGCGCTCTCCTTACTTTGTCCGCATTCCCCCGCGGGTTGCGCACCGGAAGGTTGCGCAACATTTTGGTCATCGGTCGAATCGTCATCGTCCTTTACCGGGAAGAAGGCTGCACCGAGGAGCGAGGCGATCAGCGCGCAGATAATAATCGCGAACCCGACAGTCACGCCACTGAGCGCAGGCACGTACCTGAACGCGCAACTGCAGGCAATTGCAATCAGGACGGCGATAAGCGTGGGTCGATGCGCCTTCATCTGCGGGACCACGATTGCGACAAACATGCCGTACAGCGCCACCCCGAGGGCGTTCGTCACTACCGCAGGGAGGATCTCGCCACAGACCGCCCCGCAGAGCGTACCCGAGGACCACCCGATGTAGGGGAGCACCATGAGGCCCGCAAAATACCGCGCCGTCACAGGTTCCGTCTGGCTTACCGCAAGCGCGTAGATTTCGTCCGTAATGCCCGTTGCCAACAGCAGGCGCTTGCCCGTACCGAAGCTGGGAGCCACCTTCTGCGACAGGGAAATCGCCATCAGGCTGTAGCGCAGGTTGATAAAGAAAGTCGCAATCGCCATCTCGATGAACGTGCCCGCGGCATCGGCCATAATCTGGAGACCCGCAAACTGGCCCGCCGAGGTGAGGTTCGTCATCGAGATGAACGTGACCAGCGGCCAGCTCAAAAGCTTGGAGCCTGCGATGCCGAACGAGAACGACACCGCGAAGTACCCGAGGCCTATCGGAAGGCCGTCCTGGACGCCTTTAGAAAACTTCATGGCGACAAATATAGAAAAATTCTATAGGAAATCTATGCAAATATGCAAATTTACGCATTTTATAAGAAGGCGTAAAAACAAGGGAAGGCTTTGCCTTCCCTACTACGTGGATTATTTGCGTGGGCAGCTATCGGTGCAATATTTTCCTTGTTACTTCACCACAATGCGGCGGACCAGCGTGCTGGAGCCCGCGCGGAGACGTACGACGAAGCTGCCTTGACGGAGCATTTCGAGATTCACAGAGCCCTTCACATGCGCGAAGGTCGCCACCGGAGAGCCCTGCATGTCGAATACTTCTACCGACATGTCGCTTGCGCCCGAGACATGAAGCGTACGGCCGGCAACAGCCATTGAAAGCGGGTTTGATACGCGCGACATGGCGACTGTCGTGCCTTCGCTGGAAGAGGATTCAGGCTCGGCACTCGAGGATGTCAAAGGATTTTCACTCGAGGACGAAACCGGAGACTCGCTGGAAGAAGAAAGCGCCGAGCTTGAGCTGCTCGTCACGGAGGAACTGCTTTCGGGGGCAGTCACGACAAACGTAATCTCGTACTTCTGCCCGTTAACCGTCACGGTTTCTACAGCCGTACCTACCGGGAAGCCCTCGTGCACGGTGCCTTCAACGGTCACCACTTCACCAGATTCCTTGAAATTAAAGAACCAGATATTCCATGTATCGCGATTGAACGACCGCACATTGCTGAACGTGATGGTTTCAAACGCTTCGCCGCGAGCAACAGTCTGCTTCAGGCTACCCGTCACAACAACCTGGTTCGCATCGCTCGAAGAAGATTCGGCAGAACTGGAAGACGATTCTTCCGAACTGCTGGACTCAATTTCTACGCCCGAAGAAGACGCTTCGCTACTGCTCGATTCAATCGACGAACTGGACGAAGCGACACTTGAACTGCTTTCTTCAGAAGAGCAGCTTTCGATGCTAGACGACGATTCAGCGGAACTCGAGCTTTCCTCACTGCTAGAAGATGCGATAGAACTGGAAGACCGTCCTAATACCGTAATCTTGCCCGTTGCAGAAGTATTGTTGTCGAGACCGGTCACCGCTATCGTATAGTCATACACATAGTCGGTCAACGAATCGGCTACAATACCCGAAATCGTATACGTCTTCGCATTGTCATCCTTCGTTCCTTTTAGGCCAGCAGGTATTCCCGACAAAGTAATCTGTTTCATATTCTCGTACCTGTAGACAATCGGTTCGATGGCATCGCCCGCAGTCACCGTCTGCGTAGAATTCCCGCTAACAAGCTCGATCAAGGTCACCAACGGCTTATGCTTCACCGTAATCTTCGCGGAGGCAGTCGCATTGTTGTCCGGACCGTACACCGTCACCGTTGCCGTGTATTCCTTATCGGAAAGACTTTCGTCCACAGCGCCGGCAATCGTCAGCGTTTTCGCGCTCTTGTCCTGAAGCATCGAGAATGTTCCCTGCGGAATCCCCGTCACCTTTGCAGAATCCATATTGGCATAGCTGAGCACGATAGGCTTGATAGAATCACCAGCGGTCACCGTCTGCGTCGAGTTGTTCGTCACAGAAACCGTCGTCGTTACCGGCTTGTGCTTCACGGTTATCTTGCCCGTAGCGGTCGCAGTCGAGTCGGCTCCCACCGCGGTAACCATATAAGAGTATTCCTTGTCGCTCAAAGAATCGGCGACCGTTCCCCAAATCGTGAAGGTCGTATTGCTCTTGCTTACCACGCCGTTCAATCCGGCGGGAAGCCCGGCAACGCTGATATTCGTGACATTCTTGATGCCGTAGACGATAGACTCGATGGAATAGCCCGCAGTCACCGTCTGGTCTGCTTTCCCGCTCGTAAGCTGGAGCACCATCTGGACCTTGGAGGAACTCGAGGACATGCTGGAAGAAGAAGCTACGCTCGAGCTGCTCATCACGGAAGAACTGCTGGATGTCGGAGACGGTACAGGCTTAAACGCCAAACCGGAGCAGCGCACGTCATCGACATACAGGTAGTTCATGCTCGGCTGCGTACCCTTGATTTCCCAGGTGAACTTGGCGACACGCTTCTTGGAAAGCGTCACCGGCTTGGCCCAGGCTTCCTGCGACAGCATGTTCCAGGGAATCGTTACCGTCGTCCATGAGCCCGATGCGGCCTTTGTTATCTGGTGGTAGCCGTAATCCGTCACGTCAGTATCTTCGGCCTTAAAGTTGTGCGCGGCACCCTTGTACCTGTAGCTGATTTCGTTACAGGCCGAAAGATCGTAGGCGGTCTGCGATTCGTTCAGGGCCACGCCGAGCGCCACATACGGGTCGTATGGGTTGTCGCCCTGCGAAAGCTTCACGCCGGTCACTCCCGCCACGTACTTGGTAGAATTGCCTGCCGTAGAGCCCGAGAAGACCACATTGTAGCCGTCGTTTCTGCCAGGACCGTTGGAAATCGTCGATGCACCCTTGTCGCCCTTGTCGGTATAGGCGTACCATTCGCCACCGGTAAAGGCAAAGCCGTCACCGTCTTCCAGGTCGTCGATGTAGTCGGTGTAGCCCGCAGGCAGCGAGCTCGAAGAACTGGCAATGGAGCTGCTGGAGGTCGGAGTCGTAGAACATGCCGTATAGGATGACGGGAGTGAAGCGAACACATTAGTATTGACCCACTGACCGCTCGTCGAATAATTCCAGGCGCCACCGTCAAAGTACGAGGCCGTCTCATCCTTGTTCGAGACAGACCAGTTGGCTCCCGAAAGGTTGTGCTTCTTCATCCAGTTGTACCAATCGGTGCTATAAGAAGCGTTGAATCCACCGTTGCCACTAGGTGCCGAATTGCCCCATTCGGAAACGAATACGGAAAGTCCGCCGTTCATCGCATCTTCTGCATTCTTGCCCTGGTTGTCGATCGTATGGCGGTAGGGATCCTCGCCCGCATAGTAATGGAATGTATAGGCGATGTTATTGTCATTGATCGGATCCGCGAGTGCCGCGTTCGTATACTGGTCGTAGTACGGGGTTCCCACCACGACAAGGTTGTCCGAATACTGGCGGATCGTCTTGAGAATGGTCCTCGCATAGGGAGCGATGCCGTTCACCCAATAGGTCCTCGCCCCGCTTGCATCCACCCACGAGTCGCCGCAGGAATTCTTCGGCTCGTTGTAGATTTCAAAAATCACGTTGTCATAGCCGCCCCACCTCTCGGCCATGTAGCCAAAGAACTGCTTGGCCTTGCTGGTATCACCCTCCGCACAATGGCTATGGTAGTCGATAATCACGTAGATGTCGTTATCGATGGCGGCCTGGACCACCGTATTCATCAGGCCCTTGTAGTAATCCATTTTGGAGAAATAGTTGCCGGCACCCCATTCCTCGTCGACACCCATGGGTGCGCGGATAATCTGAATCTTCTGGTCCTTTACTAATTTATCCACAGTGCTTGCCGTCCAGAAATCCGCACCGGCATCACCGCTCGCAATCGCCCAGAAAAGGCTCATGCCCTGCACGGCAACTTCGTTGCCACTGGTAACGCCCTTGCACTTACCATAGATCTGGCCCTTGCCGCTGGAATTCTTGCCCGCCTGGAGCTGGCCGTACTGGCTCACAGGCCCGACACGACCGAACGCACTCGCCGCCAACAGGGCAGCCATCAAAAGCGTAATCTTTCTCATACACACATCCTTCAAAGGTTACACCATTCCCTACCCCCAAATTTAATTTCTACACGCCAAAAATCCACGTGACAAAAAACACAGCAGAAAGATTGCCGTTTACCGCAGTAAACGTTCCCCGGCCAACAGAAACAAAAAACCCCGCTTAATGCGGGGCGTAAATCCGTTCGAAACGCGGCAACGATTAGTTTTCGTTGTTGTGCATTTCCATGGTTTCGCGGTCCATCGTGTGCTGCAGGTATTCCTTGAAGTCACGGTCGATGTTCACACCGTCGAAGTCCATGTCGTCGTTTTCCAACACGAACACGGCGCTCGGGTTATCGAGCCAGCCCACCACGTCCACGCCATCGAGTTTCATGGACTTGTCGCCGGCGAGAGCTGCAACGTATTCGACCTTGGACTTGGGTACCCAGCCCTGGCCGCAGCTACCCTTGACCAGCACATCGGTATCGCCGTCCTTGACGATGGTAAGTTCGTCATTGAACCCGGCAGTGCAGACTACGTTTCCACCACCCTTTTCCTTGGTGAGTTCAATATCACCGAGCTTGGATTTGACCTTATTGGGAGCAGCGAAGGCTGCAGCGACCATCAAACCAAGTGCCATTACGAAAAGCTTTTTCATATCGTTCCTCAAAAACAAGGTAAAATATTCAACAATGCATAAGGAATATACCTTTTATTTTTGCAATTGGTCACAATTTCTTTTAAATTTTTACATCATGAAGAAGATTTTTGCCATTTTTTGCGTTTTTTTAGCCCTCGCCTGTGCCTTTTTCGCCTTCCAGATGAAAAATCGGCTGGCCGAGACCTCCAAAAACGGCGAAACCGTGCTCATAAATATACCCAAGGGGAGTTCCGCCGGGCACGTTTTCGGCATCCTCCGCGAGAAGGGAATCTGGGACGACGAACTGGCCTACAAGGTCTGGTGCAAGCTTAACCCGCCCTCCCCGAAGGCCGGCTGGTTCGAGATACCCCCGCACCAGACCCTCGACGAAATTGCAGGCATCATCGGGAGCGGCAAGACCGCGGTACGCCGGGTGACCATACCCGAAGGTCGGGCCTCGTGGGAGATCCCCGCCTATCTCAAGAAGGCGTTCCCGGACCTGAACGAAAAACGCTGGAACGAACTCGTCCAGGACCCGAAGTTCGCCCGAAGCCTCGGAGTCGATGCGAACTCGCTGGAAGGCTACCTGCTCCCGGACACCTACCCCTTCCCCATCGACGCGGACGAGGAGACGATACTCAAGCAGATGGTGGCAGCGAACCTGAAGGTGCGCGACCAGTTCATGCCCGACTCGGCTAGTTCCATGTGGAAGACGCTCGGCAGCTGGCACAAGGTGCTTACACTGGCAAGCGTAGTCGAGGAGGAGACGGGCATTCCCGATGAGCGCCCGCTTATCGCCGGAGTATTCCACAACCGACTGAGGATTGGCATGCCGCTCGGGGCAGACCCGACGGTGCGGTTCATCTTCAGGAACCTGACCGGGCCCATCTACAAGAGCCAGCTCAACAGCGACAGCCCGTACAACACCCGCAAGTTCAAGGGGCTCATGCCGGGCCCGATATCGAACCCCGGGCGCAAGGCGATACAGGCGACACTACACCCCGACAAGACCGAGGCTCTTTACTTTGTCGCAAAGGATGACGGGAGCATGACGCACTTCTTCAGCAAGACGCTCTCCGAACACAACAAGTACAAGGACGTGGCGGCAAAGAACCGCGGCGAATAGAACGGCGGAATCTAAATCCTAGAACAGGTCGTATTCGCCGATTCGGATAAAGTAGCTATAGTTGTCGAAATCCGCGAGATCGCCGAAGGTTTCGCTATCCACGACACGAGACATTCCTGCATAAATCTTAACGGACTTGTAGGCCAAGCGCAGGGCCGGTTCAAAGACGAACCTGTGCTTTCCGAAAGTCGCGGTCGGATTTTCCTCGAAATCATGGACATAGGCAAAATTAAGCCAGAGTCCGGAGCCCCTGTAATGCAAGCCTCCCTGCAGGCGAACCAACCCATAATGGTGCGACACCAAATCCGGATTAATCCATTCCATGCTCCAGGGCGTCGCCGCGATGCGGGGGCGGATACAGTTGTCGAGGGGTTCAATCTCGAAGGATTCCGGATATACGTAACCGTAACCATGCTTATGGTACTTGTTCATCGCGAAGGCGGCAAGCGCATTCAATGTCACGAAGGGCTTGGGCGAAATGGCATACTGCGCATCGAAATACGAAGTGATGAATGTCGGGATAATCTCGTCGAATCCGAAGTCGTAGCCGATGGACGTAAGGCCAATATCGCCATGGAAGGCAAAGCCGTTTTCCGAGAACCAGACCCGTCCATCGCCCGAGACATATTCATAGCGCAGTTTCTGCGACGCAGGATACATCTCGAATTCCCCGCCCGGATAGTAGCGGCGTTCAAGTTCGTAGACGCGATCCGCAAAAAGGAAATCCGCAGAAACCTTCTGGTGCTTGTCAAACCTGTAGAACATGGATGCAAAGATATCGCTCTTCTTTTCGGAACGGATCCTGTAATATCCGGGAACGTCTTCGGCAAAGGTTTTTAACGGCTGGAGTTTCTGCCAGGTATACCCGACTTCCATTCCCCAATCCAAACTCCAGAGCCGGCCAATTTGAGCCTTCGGGGCAAAGCCATAGGAGGTTCCGCCCCAAAAACCGGAAAACATCAGTTGGATTTCCATCTGATCCACATGATAAAAATCGATTTCGGCATAGGCATTCGGACCGATGACATTCGACCCGAACCCGCCAACAGCCACATCGAAAGTCGGCCTGATTTCGGCATCCACTAGGACATCCCCATCAAGCTGCATGTCGAAAGCCACGGAATCAATCGCAGGGAACCGCAAAAGGCTGTATGCAAAATTTCTCGGAGCGACAATTCCCGTATCGCTTTCGCTCCAGTAGGATTTCACGGGGGAATGCGTCTCGGCGGACAGGCTATCGAACGAGGGTTTGAACTTGAACCACGGAATGGACGCCACGTGAGCCGAACCGTAGTCGCCTCGGCGCATGCCGATGGGAGCCATCTGAGAGAGTTTCGATTCGAGCGCAGAGAATCCCGCCTGGATCCAGCCGTTGCGCGAAGTATCCGACACCGTATGCGGACGCACTACGATTCCGGGCTGCGACCCAAGATTTTTTAGAGTATTCAACGCAATCGCCTTCTGCGGTCCCGAGACACGAAGTTCTCCGCGGAGAGGGGCCGCAACCGCAATAATCGCCATTTCGTCGGGAGAATCTTCCGCAGGGAGCGCAAGGTAAGGGCAAAAGTCTCCCGGCATTTCGCTTCCCTTCACAGGCAAGCTCCCCATGACTTCCTTGAACGAACTTCCGAGCGAGCCGTCACAACCCAAAACGGAAAACGGGATTCTGTATTTTCCGCTATGGCGCAAAATCGATTCCTGAAGGCGGAGATAAGAAAGAGACGACTGCACGTTACCCGAATCGGGGATAAGCAATTTCTGTCGCCTGTGAACATTTCCCGAGGAATCGACATAGAACGAAAACCGTTCGCGAAGAGCCGGCATGCCGGACTCCGAAACAGGAAGCCTGTAGCGGGGCTCCCCGGCAAAACCCTCTTTAGAAGAAAGTATTCTCGAGAAATCCTCGTCGCGCAAAATCCGCTGGATGTCATCCAGCGAGACGCCCTTCGTCCAGAGGTATCCGACAAAGGCTCCCCACGAAGTCCCTACAACGGAATCTACAGGCACAGAATAAGCTTCAACCGCATAAAGCACGCCGAGGTGGAACCACGGAGAATTCTCCCCGCCTCCCAAATAAAGAACGGACTTTATCTGGCGAGAGGAAACCGCGGAATCCTTTTCCGGATCGGGATTCCGATTTTGAACCGAATCGGGAACCGTGCTCAGGGCTTCAAGGGTCGCAGCGGCATCCGCGAGCGAATCGACATTCCCGGGCGATTCCGGCAACTGCCCTGACAGTGTATCAGCAACCAGAGCCTGCGTGGAATCCGTAGCTTGGGCGGGCAGCAGCGAAAAAGCGGCAAGGGCCGCCGTGCAAACGGTTCTAAACAACCTAGCCGAGAAGCGCGACGTTAGAGACATACCTCTCCGCGACATCGCGGGCAATGTACCCCGCCTTCACAAGTTCGGCCAAGCAATCATCCATCAGAAGCATTCCCTCCGAACCCGAAGCGGCGATAATCGATGAAAGCTTGAAAAATTCGCCGCTACGAATAAGCGTAGCAACCTTCTGCGTATTGAACAACACTTCCCAGGCAGACACCGGAGTTCCATCGGAAGCACCGGGAAGCAGCCGTTGTACAACAATTGCCTTGAGATAGGCGGCAAGCATCGTGCGGCAAAGGTCACGCTCCGTGGAGGGGACCATCGAAAGTAGGGCATCCATCACTCCGGCAGAATTGCCCGCTGTCACGTTGCACACGACAAGCGCACCCGCTTCTGCGGCACGCAACATCGGCAACAGGTTTTCGCCGCTGAAATCGCCAAGCCATATAAGATCGCAACCACTGCGGAGCGCCTGCGAAATACGGTCGGCCACCGAGCCCGAGGAATCACGCAGGACAAGGCTACCGCCCATATTCACGGGAATTTCTTCGAAGCCATTCAGAAGGCTTGCACGCAACACCCGGGACTCGCAAAGAGAGCTCACATAGGCCGTCGCGGTCGTCGTCTTGCCCGAGCATGCCGGCCCTGCAAACACGACCAATCCCGAACTTAGCGCCAAAAGGCTCGAGGCAGACTGCGGGGCGCCCAAGGAATCAAAAGACGGACATTCCGCAATCAGCGGGCGAAACACGGCTGCGTTTCCGAGGGCCGCACGGAAAAACCGGACGCGCCACTTGCATCCAGCCCACGGGCCGCAAACCATGAAACCCGTATCGCCTTCCATTGCGCCCAGGAACTCGCGAAGAGAACCGAATTCCACCTCGGGAGCATCGGGAACAACGCCCACCTTGCCAGCAAGGCGAACAGCGGGAGCGGCACCTTCTGTCACAATCAGCTCACTTGCGCCAATGTTGACAACATAATCTAAAATCGGTTCGATTTCTGTAGCCATAACACAATCTCCTTAAGCCGGCTTATACGCCGCAAAACGGCGGCTATCGTAGGCACGCTTCCATGCCTCTGCGCCATCGATATAGCCCGATTCTACACACATCTGCAAAGAATCATCGAGCGTAATACCCTGGTCCTTTTGGCTGCTAATCGCCTGCGCCAGCTGAGAAAGATCTCCCTTGCGGATCATGTTCGCCACCGTAGACGTGACACGCATCGCCTCGCACGCAAGCACAAGTCCCTGATTTTGCACCACCGGCACCAAATGTTGCACGATAACTCCCTTCAGCTGGTCGGCAAGCGTGCAGGCAAAGGAATTCCTCCGCGATTCAGGGACAGAGACGAGCAGCTTGGATAGCAGGGCGTGAATGTTGTTTCCGCCCGTTACCGCAAACACGAGTACGCCCGCGTTGGCTGCCTGAAGAAGCAGATCCAGCTCCTCCATCGATTCCAGATGGTCAAAACAGATGACATCCGCACCATCGCGAAGAGCAAGCTCAATACCCGCGACGCCCGTCTTCACATGGAGACCGACTTCCTTCTGAGCAAGTGCTCCGTTCGGATTCTTGAGCAGGCGTTCTATGGGGCGTTCTACCGTATGGATATAGCACGGGCGCCTTTCCGCAATCATCTCGGCAAAAGTCGCAATCGTCGTAGACCGCCCACTTGTCGAAGGCCCCGCAATCAGGACCAGGCCACTCGGCAAGTCAGCAAAAGACTGGCAGAACTGCGGAAGGAACAAATTATCGAACGACACCGCTTCGTTCTGGATTACGCGGATGGACACGCTCGGATTCACATCATCCCACGTAACCGAAATCCTGCCACGGCCAACGCCCGGAAGACCGAACGTCTTGCTAAAATTCTTGCCGGCAACCACCTGGTACCCATCGGCGAAACCGGAGGAAGCCTCCGTAAGGAACTCCGTCACGCGCGTCTTGTCGAGCGACTGTTCCGTCACCGGGAACAACGAACCGGACTGGCGCATCATCACCTGACGGCCCGCGAAGAGGAAAATGTCCGTGGCGCCGAACTTGCGCGCATACGCCATCACCTTCTTGAGGCTCATCGTTGTAAGCAGAGTCTCGGGCGCCGACACTTCGCTTCCTTCGCCCGAAACAACCGCAAAGCGCGACGGCAGCTCTCCATCTTCGCCCTCAGCCGCCATAGCCTCGGCTTCTGTCAAGATTCCGATGTTCGAGATACTCGTTGATTCGAGGCCCGATACCTTCTCGACCACCATATTCGAAGAAGACGATTCGCCGTAGATATTATTGCCCTCGATCTGCAGGGCGGGCTCTTCTGGAGCAGATTCCGGAGCGACAGGAGCAGCCGGTTTCGCGACAGCCGGCGCCGCAGGTTTCACCGGAGGTACGGGAGCCGCAGGTACAGCGGGCGTGGGTTTTGCCGGAGCCGCAGCCGCATTTTTTGCTTCCAGGTTCTTCACGAAAGCAAGGACCTTCTCATACATCGCCTGTTGCAAGAGCCCCGCATTCACGAGCACCTGGCCGATATCGACCTGGTCGTTCGCTTCGGCCCAATGGGCATCAACCTGTTCCTGCGTCACCACCTTGTTGTGAACGAGGACCTTTGCCATATACTGGTTTCTCATAAGAAATCCCTCCGGCTGAACCACCAGCTAGCGATTGCGAGGAACAGCCCCACATAGCCAACCGCATATACAGTGTTCCAGAACAAATACAGATCCGGGAGTGCAAGCCCATGCACCACGTAACTCGTCACGTTGTAACGGTAGAGTCCCGGGAAAACCGCGTGAATCACGACAGCCGCCTTTTCGAAGAGCGCCGTCGAGGCATCTCCCATCTCGCCCATGCGGCTCGCAAAGCGCACCTGTTCCAGGAGCTGGTTGCTCAAGTGGCCTGCGAAATACACGCCAAGCGTAAAGAGCGCCGAAAGTACCGTACTGCTGAAGCTACTGAACAGGAGCGCCACGGCAATCACCACCGCCATCTCGCAGAAGATGAGGTAGATGGCAAGGAGCAGGCTTGCTGTGGGCTCCGCGTTCGTGAGGAACAGCATCACATAGTAGATAACGGTCAGCAAAGTGAGATGAACAGCCACCACCGCCAGAAGACCGAAGTACTTGCCCACGATAAACGTCACGCGGCTAATCGGCTTCGAAAGCAGCGTGAGCACCGTGCGCCGCTGGATTTCCTTTTGCACGAGGCTGATGCCCACGAATATCGAAATCAGGAGGCCCGAAAGGCTCATCACCGAAAGCGTCGTGGACTTGATCACGTAGGCGCGGTCGAACACCGACCATTCACCGAGCACGATACTGAAAAGCGTAAGCGCAATCGCGAGGAACACGATGTTGTAAAGGATCTTGTCGCGTATGGATTCGCGGAACGTATTGTGCGCAATGATTGCAATATGCTTAAGCGTCTGCACGGGCAATTTCCTCCGTCAAAATGTCTTCAAGGCTCGGACGCTTGTGGTCCATCTTTTCGACCGCAATCCCGTTCGCAAGGCAGAAGGCAAGCAGGCGGTCGCGGGCGCTATCGTCTTCGCACACAAATTCTTCGGGGTGTCCCGTAAGCGAGACTCCCTGCGGCAGGTCGCTCTCGAGAATCGCCTTACGGGTGCGCACGTGGTATTCCACCCCGCACGACTCGGTAATCTCGTCGACCGTACCTTCGCGCACAATCTTGCCATCCACGATCATCGCGACCTTGTGGCTGATGCTTTCCACGTCGCTCAGCAGGTGGCTCGAATAGAAAATGGTCACCCCGTCACGGTTCAACTGCTGTATGGCCTCGCGCACGTCGCGGCGGCCCATCGGGTCGAGACCGCTCATCGGCTCGTCGAGAATCAAGAGTTTCGGCTTGCCGAGAATCGCCTGTGCAATGCCCACGCGCTGCATCATGCCCTTGGAGTAAGAACGCAGGCGGCGATCAATCCAGTCCTTGTTCGCGTGCAAGAGGTCGAGCGCCCAGGCGATGCGCTTGTCAAGTTCTGCGCCATCGAGTCCGACGAGCGTTCCGTAAAAGCGCAAGAGTTCGCGGCCCGTGAGGTAATCATAAAAATAGGGCTGCTCCGGAGAATAGCCGATAAAGCGGCGGCTCTTCACATCGCGGGGGCTGATTCCGTTCACGAGCACTTTGCCCGAATCGAAATTCAAAAGACCCGTCAGCACCTTGATGGTCGTGGACTTGCCGGCCCCGTTCGGCCCGATAAAGCCGTAGACCTGGCCAGGTTCCACGCTGAAGCTCACGTCCTTGAGCGCAGGCTTCGGTTTCATCAAGAACCCGCTGCGGTAGGTCTTGTGCAAATGTTCTATCTGTATCATCAAATCACCCATAATTCACCTATGCGTCCTGACCACCATCCTGGTCCTGTCCTCTGGCGGAACTCTGGAAGGCCCGCTGTTCGGCTTCCGCGATTTCTTCGCGGCGACGGTCGGCACGGCGCTTCTTGTTCACAAAGAAGTAAATCAGCGCACCCACAAAATACACACCGATACCCGAATAGAAGATCGGGTTGATGGACATTCCCTCAAGACCGGGGAATACGTTCAGAATCAGGTCGTGCCCGAACAGGCTCAGGAGAACGAGCACAAATCCAAACGCACGAAGCACGAAAGTCACGATAACTAGTTTTTGCATATATACCTCAAAAACCGCACCTCGCGGTGCAGCGCCTTTTTCGTGAAAAATACACAATTATCGTAAACAAGGAAACCCGTCCCTTGCGAAACGGGTCGAAATAAGGTCTTATCAAGCGGCGAGGAGCAGAATCGCAAGCACCTGACCGCTTAGAATGCGCAACAGCATGGTCAACGGATAGACGGACGCATAGCCGATATTTACAGCCTCGCTGTCCGCCTGGCTGTTCGCGAAAGCAAGTGCCGGGGGGTCGGTCGTGGCTCCAGCAAGCACACCGCAGAGCGAAAGGTAGTTCACCTTGAACACAAGATGCCCGACGCACGCCATTACCGCGAGCGGAAGGAACGTGATAAGGGCAGCAAGCCCCATGTAATAGAGGCCATCACCGTTCAACAGCACATCGAAGAACCGGATACCCGCATTGAGACCCACGCAGCTGAGGAACAAAGTCAGGCCAAATTCGCGGAGCATGAGGTTCGCGCTGTTCGCCATGAAGAAATTCAGGGGACCAATCTTGCGTTTGCGGCTCAGGAGGATTGCAACAACAAGCGGACCACCCGCAAGGCCGAGTTTCAATGGCGTAGGCATTCCCGGAATCGCAAGCGGGATGCTCCCGACAATGACGCCAAGGAATATTCCAAGGAACGCCGGTAAAATTTCGGGATGGTCCAGCGCCGTGAGAGAATTGCCCAGTTCCTTCGCAACAGCCTCGATACCTTCGGCGGAACCGACAATCATTAACTTATCTGCAAACTTGATGCGCAAGTCGAGGCGACCCGTAAATTTGATACCCCCGCGGGTCACACGGCTCACATTCACGCCGTAGCGTTCGGCAAGAGCAAGCGAACCGATAGTACGCCCGAGAACCTTCTTGTTCGTCACGAGAATCGTCTTCACCTGAATCGGTTTTGCCGGATCCGATGCGAACTTGGTGATGGGAGTTTCAAGGCGCCGGCCGATAATCTTTTCCATGGCAGCGACCGCTTCCGGCATTCCCACAATATGCATCTTGTCGCCACGCTCTATCACCGTTTTCCCGTTCGGGGTAAAGATATTCTCGCCTCGCAGCAAGCGCGTCACCACGACGCCGCTCGAAATCAAGTCCGGAATTTCCTTCAGCTGTATTCCGAACAGATTCTGGTTATCGACCGTGAGGCTGCACGATACTATTTCCTTGCTATTCGCGGCGATATCGGCGGTATAGCGTTCGGCAGCCTTGTTCGGGTCCTGCCTGAAAATGACGCGCATCAGAATCATCACCAAGATGATGCCGATGACGCCAAAGGGATAGGCAACCGCGTAACCAATTCCCGTAAGAGAGGTATCCACCCCGGCCGCAGCAAATGCAGAATTCGCAGCACCGAGCGACGGCGTATTCGTCACGGCACCGCAGAGCATCCCGATAAGCACAGGGACGTTGTCATGCATGCCGGTAAAGAAGTAGAGGCAAAGAGTCACAAGCACGCCGAGCAGCACAATCCCGACCGAAAGCACGTTCAGCACGAGACCATGACGTCGGATGGAATCCATGAACCCGGGCCCCACCTGCATGCCGATGGTGTAGACGAACAGGATCAGGCCGAATTCCTGAATGAAATGGAGCACGTTTCCTTCTACGCGGAGCCCGAGATGCCCGAGGAGGATACCGACAAAGAGCGCCCCCGCACCGCCAAGGCTAATTCCCTTGACCTTGATTTTTCCGACCATGAGGCCGATAGCGGCGGTAAACGCGATTACTACAACTTGCTGCCCTACCGAAGGCTTTGTAAATAGGTCTATTAACCAGGTCATTGGGAACTCGCGGTTGATGGTTTGTTATGCGAAGATTAGTTTTTTACGCAGCGGACAGAAGCAAAGATGTTCTTGTTGAAGTGCTCGTAGGCGACACCCGAATCGGTAGCACGCACCATGTATGCCCTGGAATCATCATAGGCTTCGGCCGTCCAGAAGCTAGCACTTGCGTCCTTGTCGGCGAACTTGCCATCATAGTATTCGAAGCCCGCGAACTGCATGTTGAAAACATCCGCCTTCTTGAGATCATCCACAGACGCATCGCCAAATCCATCCTTGAACTCCTGCTGAGTCGGCAGTCGCCAGCCAACAGGGCATACAGACCCCGAAGCCGCCTTCCAGGTGTAAAGGCGGCCCATGGACACGCAGTTGTCGTGATTGTTGTCGTAGCAGACGCTGGAGTCTGGGCTATAGACATCTAGGTTTTCTGCCATCCAGGTCTTTCCTCCCCTGTCAATAGTGGCATAGGTCTTTTCGGGGCATGCGAGGGTGTGCCTGTCTGCGCTATAGGTGCAATCTCGATTGTCCTGGCAGGCGCTCATGGCGATAGCGATGCATGCAATGGCTGTGACGGCAATCAGTTTTTTCATGATACAACTCCTTATGTTGTTACCGCATGGAGGCGGATGTTACCGCCCGAAGGCGGGTTTTATTGATTTCGGGCTCAAAATTAGAATAGACAATTCATATTGTCTAATAGATTATTTATATTTAATTCATCAAATTTTTTGATGAATCGACAAGAAGACCTCCAAAGGACCGAATTATGGAACTTACGCACATCCGCTACTTTCTGGAAGTCGCACGCACCGAACACGTGACGCAGAGCGCAAAGACACTATGCATCGTGCAACCGGCACTCACCCACGCCCTTCACAAACTCGAAGACGAAATCGGAGTGAAACTTTTCAGGACGCAGGGAAGAAACATCAAGCTCACCGAAGCAGGGGAATATTTTTACCGGAAAGCCAAGCCCCTCTACGACGACATCGACGCGCTCCCCGCACAGCTCCGCGCACTGGCGAACGAAGACGCTCTCACCATAAATCTAAATGTCCTCGCCGCTTCGACACTCGTTACCAACGCCGTGATTCTCTACAAAAAAAGTAATCCCGACCTGAGATTCAATCTCGTGCAGAACGAAGAGACAACCCTATACGATATCTGCGTACGCACCTACGCAAAGGCCCCCGCCATCACGAAAGAAGCAAACCAAAACGAGGAAAATTTCATCTGCACCGAAAAAATATACCTCGCAGTCCCCAACACGGCCGAATACCGCAAGCGCGACAGCATCTCGCTGCGTGAACTCTCCGAGACAAACTTCATCGGGCTATACGGTTCAAAGCAACTACGAAATATCTGCAACGAATACTGCGAACGCGTCGGATTCAAGACACACATCATTTTCGAAAGCGACAATGCGCTTGCCGTAAAAGACGCAATCGCTGGCGGAATCGGCGTGGGATTCTGGCCAGAGTTCTCATGGGGGCGGGTAAACAACCGCCGCATTCGCCTGCTCCGGATAACCGATGCAGAATTCAAGCGGGACATCGTCATTACGATACGCCGAAACAAGCAGGACAACACCCGTTGCGATAAATTTTTCCGATTTTTAACCGGACATATCGCAAAGAGCAGAAGACGCCCGTAGAATAGTATATATTTGGATGCATAGGGATTCGCATCGGAGTTCAGGCGGACTCAAAAAAAGGAAGCGAAACATGCGCTCGAAAAAAATGAACAGTTACGCATTTGCATTCGCGCTCGCATTCGCGGCGGCTCAGGCGTTCGGTGCCGTGTATTATGTGGCGACCGACGGTAGCGATAGTGCGGCGGGCACGAAGGACAAGCCCTTCGCCTCGCTCAACAAGGCGAATACCGTGGTGACCGCGGGCGATACCGTGTGGATTCGCGGCGGCATCTACGACCTGCACGATACGGTCTTTTTCGAGCGTTACAGGATGACTGCGGCAATTCTCTTGACCTCGAGCGGCGAGAGCGACGACAACCGCATCCATTACCTGGCCTACCCGGGCGAGCGTCCGATTTTTGACGGCGCGAACTTGCCCGTGGCGGCAGGCGTGGAACATAGCGACGGCACTCCCGAGGGAGCGATGTACACGTCGCCCATCGTGATTTCGGCAAAGTACCTGCACTTGAAGGGTTTTGATGTCCGTAACACGCCCATGAAGCACAATTCCAATTCCGGCGTTTTCCTTTACGCGAGCAAGCACATTTTCTTGGAGCAGATTGACAGCCACCATAATGCGGGCCCCGGGTTCTTCGCGAACGACGGCGCACCGGATGGCGGCGGGCACATCTTCTTGAATTGCGATGCACACGACAACTACGACCCCTTGGGCTGGCAGGGCGATGGCGAAAATGCCGACGGCTTCGGCGCGCATTACCAGAAGCCGGGCGAGGGCGATACCACGAAGTTCATCGGATGCCGCGCCTGGTGGAACAGCGACGACGGTTTCGACTTCATCAACCAGGAATTCCCCGTGGTGCTGGAGAACTGCTACGCCATGGGGAACGGCTACAGCGATTACGGGCTAGGTAACCCGAAGAACGGCAACGGGCACGGCATCAAGATGGGCGAAAGCACCCTCGGCGGCGGGCGGCATACCATCAAGTTCTGCGCCGCCTGGAAAAACAAGGCGACGGGCTTTTACGCGAATTACACCGGTGTGGGCAGCAAGTGGCTCAACAACACGTCGTACATGAACAAGGACCGCGAATTTGCCATGGCATCGACGCTCTTCGATTCCGAAGGGAACCGCATTGCCGAGGTGGCACCCCTCACCGGCGACAACGCGCACGTGCTCAAGAACAACATCGCCTTCCCGAACAAGAATTCTCAAGTCGGGGAGTGCTGGGAGTATATACCGAGCCAGGGCATCGACCGTTATGTGGAATGCCCCGCCGGCGAGAACAACACATGGAACCTGAAACTCGACCTCACCGAAGACGACTTTGAAAGTCTCGACGACCCGAGCATGACCGTCACGGGCAAGGATCTCTCGACGATTCCGGGAATCTTGGGACCGCGCAATGCCGACGGCAGCTTGCCCTATGTAGATTTCTTGAAACTCAAGAAGGGGAGCCGCGCCATCGACAGGGGCGAGGATTTGGGATTCCTGTTTGCAGGCGAAGCGCCAGACCTCGGCGCATTCGAATACGGGATGTCGAG
Organism: Fibrobacter sp. UBA3718; assembly: GCF_002371935.1. Taxonomy (NCBI): domain Bacteria; kingdom Pseudomonadati; phylum Fibrobacterota; class Fibrobacteria; order Fibrobacterales; family Fibrobacteraceae; genus Fibrobacter; species Fibrobacter sp. UBA3718. Next base: position 97,609 of record NZ_DFHR01000021.1, read on the forward strand.
CAACTCCACGAGCAGTTCGTCCAGCACCGCGGAAAGTGCCGCCTCCATCGCCATGCCCCGCAACGGGTATTTACCTGGGCTGCACGCCACCCGTGGCGCCGCGCTTGTTTTCGACCTACAGGGCCGTCATATCAGAACGATAAAAGCCCCCGGCGCCTACCTCGTGCAGGAAGGTTCGACCCTGCGCAAGGTAATCATCAAGCAGTGAGGTTTCCTCACTTTTCCTTCCGGAAAATCGTAGAAGCGTAGCTATAGCCGTCACGCTGGATTTTTAGGATATACATGCCGCTTTTCATGTCGGAGATGCCAATACTGAAGGTACTCTGCCCTGCAGGGAGCGCCTCGGATTTTACGAGACGGCCATCCATCGAATAGATCCTTGCAGCAAATCCCTGAGAAAGCGCTGTTCCGGAAGCAATCTGCAATTCTCCACCCATCACGCGCGCTTTCAGGTCGGGGCGGACAGATTTTTTCGCAGCAATAGACACCGGTTCGGGCTTCGGTTTGTTGCGGAGCAGTCGCACGCCGTAAATGCCGCCCACCATGCCGGAACTAGCCGTAAACGAGACGCGCACAATCTTCTTCCCCTTCACCATATTGTCCGGAATCGGGTAAGTCACGTTCACGAACTCGTTCTTGTTCCAGCGATTCGAAATCGTCTCGGTCACGAGTTTCTCGTCGTCGATATTGATATCGAATATGCGGGTGCAGCCCTCGTTGCCCCAGTAGCGCACCATCAGGCTTAGGGAATCCTCGCTGTTGGTTTCGAACTCGTAGCTAATCAGGCCGCCGTCGCCACCGCTGCACTTGCCCGCATCGCGGTAGAACTCGCCGTTAGCCGTTCCCGACGTAGAATTCTCGATTTTCATCTTGTGGTCCACTTCAGGCTGCTGCTCGCCAGGCGCCACCTTGTCGACCGTCTTCTCGTCAAGCGCCAAAGCCTCTTCCTGTTCCTTTTTCAAGCGCTCCAGAACAGAGGGGTCGGTAAGCACCATCCAGTACATCATATAGCGGGCATCGTGCACTTCGTAGAAAGGTTCCAGCAATAGGTTTGCATCTTTCTTGGCAGCAAACAGGTAGGGCGCCTTGAAGTGCAGCGGCTCTCCCTTCACGGGTTCCACTTTCGAGGGGATGTCTTCTTTTTTACTCGCAAGCATGGGCGCCTGATCTAAAGATTCAAGCGCTCCCGATGCGATATGACTCCAGCGTCCGTCATCGGCCACAAGGCCGTTCAGATTCGCCGTCCCCGTCTTTGCGGAGAGAACAATCGGACCATGCAAAAGAGCCACGTAGTCAGAGACATTCGGAAGGTCTTCCACATGCGTGTACATCGGGAACAGCACCTCGACTACGTCACCGGATTTCCAGGATTTGCCCGCAGACACATAGCTCGACGGGTCGGATTTCTTGACCACGGTATCGCCGTTCACAATTACCTTGAAAGCGTCTTCCTTCACCCAATACGGATGGCGAATTTTCATGTCGAAGCTGCCGCCACCCGTAATGGTAAACTTCGCACTTTCGCCCTTCGGGAATGCCGTTTCCTGCTTGATTGTCACCTTCTTGTCTTTCCAGTTCAGAAGCGATGCCGAGAACAAGTTCACGTAGAGATTGTCCCCGTCTTTCGTATAAATAAACTGGCTGTACTTGGCCGGGTTTTCCATGCCCGAGCCCACGCAGCACCACATGGCAGCATTCACCTTCGAGTAGACGCGGTAATGGCGCGGACGTGCCGGCGTAAAATAAACGTATCCGCCGTGTTTCGGGTGAATAGTCGAAAGGATATGATTGAATAGAGCGCGTTCGTAGAAATCCGCCTGCTTGGCATCGTGATCCATGCTGAACAGGCGTTCTGTCAACTTGAGCATGTTGTAGGTATTGCAGGATTCCGGTCCTTCGCGTTCTTCCACATACTTCTTGTGGTTGTCAAGCGCCGGGAAATGTTCCGAAATGCTATTGCCGCCAATCGCGATGCTACGCCTGTTCACGACGCGATCCCAGAAATACTCGGAGCCCTTCACATAGGTCTGGTCTCCCGTGAGTTCGGCAACGCGGGCAAAACCAACCACCTTCGGCACCTGCGTGTTCGCATGCACATTCGTGAGGTTGTCGTTATTTGCGGCCATCGCGTTCAAGAGCCACTTGTGCGACCAGCGCTTGGCTTCGTTCAAGTACTTCGCATTCTTGGTAAGCGCGTAGGCGTCGGCATAGACCTCGGCCATGCCGCCGTGTTCCGTACCGAGCATCGATTCCATCTTGGAGTCGTTGAGCCCACCCGTAATGGTAAGGCCCCAGTCGCAAAGCGCCAGGAACATCGTCTTCGCCTGTTCGTAGCCTGCATAGATGTAGGCATCGCGCAGGCCCGCATAGAGCTTGTGGATGTTGTACCAGGGTACCCAATAGCCGTTCTGCGCGCCCGCATTCCCGCCCTTCATGCTGAGCCACATCTTTTTGCCGTTGGGCACGCCGCTGATGTAGCCCTTGAAATCGTTATCCCTAGAATTATAGTCCTGGATGGTCTTGAGTTCGCTCAAAATGTATTCCAGACGCTCCTTCACCTGCTCGTCGCCACTTTCGGCATAGTGCATCGCGAGGGCGCTCAAGTAATGTCCAAGCACGTGCCCGTCAAGCCCCGCCCAGTTCGAAAACTTGGACGCTTTCGGCTTCATTCCCGCCTCTTCGTAGAACGGGGCTATCAGCTTATCGACATCGTAGCTCAGGAGAGTTTCCACATTCAGGTCCTGACGTTCCTTGAGCGGACCGTCAAGCAGCTGCACGTCGCCCAGAGCGAACATGTCGGGGTAGAGCAGGTCTTGTGAAAAGCCCTGTGTAAAGAAGCCGCACATTGCAGCGAATGTAATGAAGGCAAGCCGCCTCGTCTTGAAACCAAACATTTTGTACCATCCTTTCCCTATATCCAGACAACCAATCAAAAATTAAATCCATACCCTATGGATTTCACCCCCTCCAATCCTTTTTCTTTTGACAAAATTTCAAAAATGCGTAAAAAAAATTCCCGGTGTAAAACCGGGAAAAACGAAGTCAGGGACGAAAATCGCTAGGCTTTACGCCATAAAGCACTATGTCATCTATCCAGAATTCCGTATCGTCGTAGGCGGCAATCGAAATGGTTGTCACCGCCTTGCTGATGACATCCCAACCGAGATTTCCATATAGGTCATCGCGGGGTTTAAAATTTGACGGTTTTATGCAGACCCGTTTCCATTCATCGTCTGTCGCGAGCGTGTCATACGCCAAGGTTTTTCCTTCTGTGTTCAAACTTCCCAAGGTTTCAAGGGCAATCGAGATGACCCCGGTTCCACGGGCATAGAAGACAATGGAATCAATAGCAGACAGGTCGCACGGAGATTCCTCCTTGCAAACCCAGATTCCATAGAACGACCAGTTGCCGTGCTTTGCCGAAGATTCCCAGTGGATGGCGTTCCCTTCGCGACCCGCTCCGGCTTCCACGATAAATTCCGCAATATCCTCGCGAGTCTCGGGCACAGTCGCCACTTCGGGGGTTACCTTCACGCTCGTATCCGTAGCGGACATGTAGCCCGCATCGCTGATACCGAGTTCCTTGATAACAAACTGCGCATCCGCATATTCGAAGTCCAGGACCTTGACAGAATCCGGTTCAAACGCGCAGACATTCGCGCGAATCTCCTCGGCGGCAACAACTTTCGCCGAATGTTCAACAACGCTATCGCCCACAATGACGCGCAGGCCGTATTCGGATGGCGGAAGCGAATCCATCTCGTAGAAGCCCTCGCTATCGGTCTTTACAAGGCGATCCGTTCCATACACCTGAACCCATGCGTAATCGACGTCTTCGGGCAAATACACTTTTCCCCGCAGGTTTCCCGTCTTTTCCATGACGAAACGAACGGAATCCCCGTCCCGCACATCTTCCGCAGAAATCTTCCTAAACAGGCCTTCTCCCCTATCCACAATTTCGAGGGTCGCCACATCGACCGCAAGGCTACCGATACGGATACAGCCCAAGGAATCCGTCACATATTCATTGAAAAATTCCGCCTTCGCAGAATCCGCATCTACGCTCCGGACAAAATCGGCGGAACGCATACGCGCCACCACGTTTGCCGCCGGCAACGAATCTTCACGAACAACTTGAATCAAGAAGGCGTTTTCCGTTTCAACGGTACTGATTCCGGCAATATCCTTTTCATTGGAACACGCCCAGAACACAAAGAAAACAGCAAGGAGTAAAAGCAGCCTTTTCATCTTTTCACCCCCACCTTTTTAGACTGCGAGCCCCTGGGCTCCTTAGAAATCTCGGCAACCGGATAAAAGGCGAACACGAATTGCATGGCGCGACTGGCTTCCTTCACTTCGGCAACTCTCTTTTGCACCTGGCGCCTGAATTCGAGGGTCATTTCATTCAAGTCATCAAAGCACTCGTCGTCCACGCCCACCAGCAACGAAGAAATATTCCGCTTTGCAGGTTCCACGGCTATCAGGGCATTCTGGGCGAGCGCCAGGAGCTGGTTCTGGTAACTGCGGATGGCCGCGGTCTTCGTGGCTGACCCCGCCGATGTAAAGTTTGCCGTTGTCGCCGCATAGCGTTCCGGGGCCAAGGGCGTAATCAGTTTCAAGTCCTTGAGTACCGCGATGGCCTCGCGTACCTGGTCCTCAGAAACGGTGGGAGAAATCTGCTTGACCAAGCGGGGAACTTCGGCATGGCCTCCGTTCATCTCGATCAGCGCACGCACCACGGGAATCCACCACTTGCTCAAGAACAGGTATTCGCTCGCGCTGAACTTGCGCAAGTCCACATCCTGTAGCGAAAGCGCCATCTTATAGAGCTTTTCCTTCTTCGACTGCGATTTCGCCTTGGCCGCCGCCACCAGGATCTCAAAAATTTCGGCATTTCGCCCTTTCAGGTCCAACAGGTCCTTCGCCAGGGGAATGCTATGGTTCGGCAGGTGAAGTTCCTTGTTCAACACGCGAAAGATCTGGCTCGTCTCAAGCCCCAGCTTCTGACCCATCATCTTGTAGGAATACAGCGGCATCTCCAGCTTGCGCTGGGTATAGTAATTCTTGAGCAGGTCCCTGTAATCACTGATTTCGTTGATGTTCAACATAGGCGCATTCTCGAAAAGACATTCATCCCATTTATAAAATAATCTCTCCACCACCGCCAGGAGCACCTATACTGAAATTTCCTTTGAAAAAATGTCAAAAACGCCCTTTTTTAGCCATTTCGGGCACAGGAATCATTCTTTTTGCTCGCCGATAAGGTCAGTTTCCTTTCCATACACAGCGGACAAATGCTTTTTCGCGCGGCATCCGCTTGGCATACGCCTGCATTTCTTCTTCAATCATCTGTACCGCATCGTCATTTCCCCTTTTGGCGAATTGATCACGGGAGCTTTTGGCATTGTCATATTTCTTTTTCGCGTCAAAGTCCACCTTTTCCATCGTCAAGTAATAGCAAAAACGCCCCGCCATTACTGGCGGGGTGTATTTGGGGGTTAGGAGGAGATTTTTTAGCGGAGGCGGTGACCCGTCAGGTCGAAGCGATTGCCGTTCTTCTCGATGAAGAGCGTGTTGCCCTTCTTGACGAGGCGAGGCGCAGAGCCATCGCCACGAACGGCAGGCATCACCTGACGGATAGCATCCGTGCCCGGTTCGGTGCTTCCCGGTTCGCTGAACTTGATCCAGTCGATATCCATCCAGTCGCCGGTAACGGTAAAGCGGAGGATGTGTTCGCCCTCGGTCAGTTCCACATCGGCCTTGACCGTATTGTATTCATCGTAGTTTTCTTCGCCCGAGGTCGCTGCAGGCACCGCGATTTCTTCGGTGATGTCCTTGCCGTCCATGGAGAGCTTGAAGCTAGAAGTGCTGTTCGCAGAAGCCACAGAGGCGTTCATCGCGTAAGTTCCCGTCTTAGCAACCTTCACGGTGTATTCGAGCCATTCGCCCGCCTGGTTGTAACCGACGATGATGCCCGAAGCCTTCTTGTAGAGGTCCACGCCTGTACCCGGGCGGTAGTCGCTATCGCCGTGGTTTTCGGTATCGTTCTCGTTGTAGGTGGTGTTGCCCTGACCCACGCCGTTAATGTCGAAATCTTCCACTTCGATCTTGCCCGGAATGGCGAGAGCCTCACCCTTGAACGGCTTGCGAGGAACCGGTTTGAGAACCAAGCGGAGGAGCGCCGAACCGTGAGCCGGAAGTTCGATAGAAACATGCGAAACCGGTCCCAAGTCCTTCTTTTTCCAGGCATCGCGAACTTCCACTTCGCCTTCTACGCCAATGTCTGCAAAGTTGCATTCAACGGTCTGGGTAGAGGTATTGTTGTTGAGGAGCGCCACGGCAAGGTCGCCATTCTTCAAGGGCTTGGTCCAAATCTGCTTGCCGTTCACATCGGAGACGCGGTGACCCTGAACGCCCAGGGAGTCCTGGTTGATGGCAATCATGTCCTTGTTCAGGTAGAGTTCCTTGGTCTCGTTGCTCATGTTGCGCACGTCGGAACTGATCATGATGGGGGCCGCCATGATGGACCACATCGTCATCTGGGAGCGCTGTTCCTCGTAAGAGAGGCCCCTGTTGCCCACTTCGAGCATGTCCGGGTCATTCCAGTGGCCGGGCTTTGCAATCTGCCAATACTTGTTGTTCGCATCGATGATTTCGTAGACGCCGCGGTACCAGGAGGTAGAAATCCATTCGGGACCGATATCGAAAGTGGTGCGCCAGAGGTTGGCAATCTTGGGCATCCAATCCTTGTATTCCCACATGCAAATGCTGAACACAATATCGCGTCCGGAATTGCGGAGTGCGTTGGACATGGCAGTGTAATCTTTTTCCTGGGTTCTCGGATCGGAATCGCAGTTGTCGTACTTCCAGTAGTCCACACCCCATTCGGCGAGCTTCTTGGCATCCTGTTCTTCGTGACCATTGGAACCGCTTTGGCTATCCCAGTTGCTGTTGTAATGGTGGCAGGTGCGTTTACCGCGATCGCCGTAAAGACCAAATTTCAGGCCCTTGCTATGCACATAATCGGCAATAGCCTTCATGCCGCTCGGGAAAGTCTTCGGGTTGTTCTGGAGGTTGCCCTGGGCATCGCGCTTGGTATCCATCCAGTTGTCGTCGAGGTTCAGGTAAATGTAGCCAGCGTCCTTCAAGCCGGAATTGACCATCGCATCGGCAATTTCTTGAATCTGCTTCTCGTTGATGTTTTCGTGGAACACGTTCCAGCTGTTCCACCCCAGCGGTGGCGTAAGCACCAGGCTATCCGGATGCGCGAAGGCCTGAGAGGCCATACCCAAAAAGGCAAGGGCACAAGCCCCGCCGAGCGAGCATTTCTTTAAACCAAACATCTTCATCACTCCACAATTGAATTGTTGATTTAAAAATACTCCCCAAAAGGCATAAAATACACATTCAAAAGGAAGACGCCATTGATTATTTGTCAATGGCGCGCTATGGATTCTATCGCCCCCTTCGGGGTCTCCAGAATGACAGCGATTTCAGCGTTTTTTAGCGGGAAACGGGCACCAGGAGCGATTTTTCACCCTTCAGGCCGCGTAGGAGATAGACTCCCTTCGTATAGCCCGCGCGTAGGAGTGTTTCGGCCTCGGTCGCATCGTGCATTTCGATAGTCCCGAGCCTGTGGCCGCGCAAGTCGAACACGGCATACGCAGCCGGCTGTTCGCGCACAAACTGCACCCCGCGCAGGGCGGTCGTTCCCATATCGGCAGGGGCTTCCGTCTTCGCGATTTTCACGTTGTCGAGCGTAAGCGTGCCGGTGGCGGCGCCCGCATTGAAGCTCAGGCGGCTGTTCGTATCGGTCGCGGCCGTCATCTGGAACTTGAACGTGAACGTCTTTGACGTAGTGCCGAGTTCAAAATTCTGCTTTTCCTTGAGGTAAGAGGCCCACGGGTCGTTGTGCTGTTCCACGTTCACCTCGAGCGTACGGGAGGCCCCCGCGCTCGCGTCAAAGCTGATTTCGTACCACTGTCCCTTTTCGAGGTGCAAATCGTGCTGGATAAGCTGCACTTGGTAATTCTCGGTACCGACGGCAGAAATGTCCATCTGGTACTTGCCTCCCTTCGCCTCGCCCGTCGCCTGCGCATCGCCGTGAACCTGCAAGTCCCATGCCACGGCACTCGAATCGAAGCCACCATTAAAGATGCTGTCGCGGTTCGTGGGCACCACAATCGCAGGGGGCGGCGGCGTAATGCTCGAGCCATCGAGCGAGTAGTTCTTCACGAAGTTCCAGATTTCCACGCTCGTATTGACGCTCACGGCCTCGTCCATGGAATACCAGTGGCCCTTGCCATCAATCGTCAGCAGGCGAACTTCGACGCCATCGGTGCAGCCGCTCCAGATTTCGAGCGATGCGGCAGAACCCGGCTTAGTCGAGGGATACGGCTTGATCTTTTGCGAATTGCTGGAGCACTTCTGCGCATTGACCCAGCCCTTGAGGGTATTCACGGTGCTGTTGTAGTTCACCACGTCGTCGGTGGTACCGTGCGTATGCATAATCGGCATGGCGCGCTTGGGCGAGTTTACACCGCCGCCACCCGAAACAGGCGCGATGGCCGCAATCTGGTCGCCCATCTTGTTTGCCACGTGATAGCTCATCATGCCTCCCATCGAGAAGCCCGAAACGTACACGCGGTTCTTGTCGATACCGTACTTGCTATACATCTCGTTGATAATGGCCTTGATAAAGTTGAGGTCCTTGTTGCCGGAGATATCCCAGGCCTTGTTTTCGCCATTGGGGAACACCACCACGAAGCGCGCGGTATCGGCAATGGATTCCCACTTCGCAGCGTTCTTTTGGTAGGGCGCATCCTGGTTCATGCCGTGCATCTGGATGATGAGCGGGCGGTTCTTCTCGATGCCCGAAGGCGCATACACAAGCATGCTACGGCTCTTGCCGTCTACCGTTATGTTATCTGCAAGCGCCGGAACCGAGAAAACAGTCGCGGCAATCAATGCAAAAGCAGAAATCGCCTTCGCAGGGATAAATCTTTTTCCAAACATCTCTTCTCCTTTTTTGAGAGACATACTACACCATATCTAAAGATATATCGAGCAATCCCCCGCGGGATGCCGCAGGGGAAATAAAGCATTGACAATTTGTTCAAGAAATTACTTCGTTACCATCACGCGGCGCGTAAGGCCATTTCGGTTTTTGATCAGGTAAACACCCTGTTCAGAAACCATCGCGCGGACCTTGGACTGGGCCTCGTACGTGCTGACTGCATCAACCGCGCCAACGAACGTGCCGTTCAGGCTGAACACGCGATAGGTCTGCGAGCCCTGCACATTGTAGCGGACTGTCTTTGCAAAGTCCGTTCCAATGGGTTCCGGGTCCGTAGCGTTTGCGCCAGCGACGAACGTGAAGTAGTCTATATCGAGCCAGGAGCCCACCACCGTGAAGCGGAGCACGTGTTCGCCCGCAGGGAGAGTCACGTTGGCCTTCACCTTGTTGTAGTCATCGTAATTGTCTTCGCCGGAACTTGCCGCAGGCACCGCGATTTCTTCGGTGATGTCCTTGCCGTCCAAGGAAAGCTTGAAGCTCGAGGTAGAGCCAGCCGCAGCGACAGCCGCAAACATGGTGTACTCGCCCGCATCCTTCACGTTCACCGTGTATTCGAGCCAGTCGCCTTCACTATTGTAGCCCACAATGATTCCAGTCGCCTTCTCGTAGAGGTCAACGCCGGTGCCCTTGCGGTAATCGCTATCGCCGTGGTTCTCGGAATCGCCATCATAGTAAGAGGTACCATCCTTGCCCTTACCCGGAACATCGAAGTTTTCGGCTTCGATCTTGCCCGGGAGAGCAACGGCGGGACAGTTTTCACCGGCGGCACAGAACGGAGTCTGCGGGACAGGTTCAGAACCTGCGCCATCGAGGTAGATTTCATCATTCGCGTCAACACCGACCTTGAACCAGTCAAAGTCCGCATAGCCACCGGCCTGCTTGGTTGCAAAGTTGAAGAGGCCCCAACGCACGCCCACGAACATGTGGAGGTCGTAATTGAGTTTCACGTCGCTACCAATCTTTGTCCAGGTATTGCCATCGGTGCTGTAATAGAAGTATGCGGTACCGCGGTCAATCGGCAGGTCGAAATCGATACGCAGGTAAACCTTGGAACCCGAAATCGCCTTGCTATCCTTCAAGCTTTCTCCGTCCTTGTTTCCGGTGTACATCACCACCTTGTAGCTGCCGCCATCCTTGGCGAGTGCCACAAAGCCCTTGTCATCTTGCAGGGCAACGAGGCCGGCCATGTCGCCATCCTTCATGCCGGTGCCATCGACAAGCGTACGGCCAGAACTCTTGGGGCCAAAGGAACGCTGTGTCAAGGTGTTCTTCGCAGTCACCACGCGGCTATCGGTGCGGCTCGTTGTAATGCGGTAAAAGCCCGGATTTGCAGACAAACTCCAGTTCTTGTTATCTGGGTTATGGTTGAACTGCCATTCAAGCGCAAGTTCGCTAGATTCAAAATCATCGCTAGTGACCATGCCATAGCCCGGGAGCGGGGATTCCGGCAGGTCAATCGTGGAGGGAGCCTTGCTTCCGCTGGTCGGAACCGGCCAGCCGTCCTTCCATTCCATCGGGACCAAGTGCGACATACGGCCGACCGGGCCGGAATCGCGGAACAGGAGGGCATACCACTTGCCATCGGGAGTATCAAAGATGCCACCCTGCGCAACACCGTTATCGGAGAGGAAATACCTTCCGCTAAATCCGGAGAGCAGGCTCTTGGAACGGTAAACGATTTCGCTACGGCTCTTGCCGGCCGGCCAAGAAATCGTGAACAGGTAGTATTCGCCGTTCACCTTTTCCATGTGCGAGCCTTCCTGCTGCACGTAGTAGTTGCTGGTGCCGGTCACCTGGTTGATGCTAACGCCGCCGAGCTTGCCGCTCTTGCCGCCGGCCTTCACGCCGCTCGCGTCGTCGTTGAGCTGCACGTAGCTAATCTGGTCGCCACTGCCATAGAACACCCACACGGTGCCATCGTCATCGAAGAACAAGGAGGGGTCGTGGTAGAACGGGAGCTGCACTTCGCTCCACTGGCCGCTTTCCACGTCGGCGGTTTTGTACAAATGCGTCTTGCCTGTCGTGTAGGACGGGGTCAGCACGTAGAAGAATCCCTTGTGGTAACGGATGCTCGAAGCCCAAGAGCCCTTACCGTAGGCGTCCTTGCCGCCATTCAAGTTCTGCTGGTCGTTGTTGGTGAGCGTCTGGTAGGCATACCCCACCGTGCGCCACTGGGCCAAATCCGTGCTCTTGAAGACGGGCACGCCCGGGGCAAAGTGCATGGTCGTCGTCACCATGTAGTAAGCGTCGTCAACGCGGACAATTGAGGGGTCCGGGCTATCGACGTACATAATCGGGTTATTGACCGTAACGGCAAAGGAAATGCCGGTAAAAGCAGCAGCAGTGAGGGCTGCGCGGGTCAGAAACTTGAAACATCCCATACAGAAACTCCTTTCTTGCGCAGGGCACACCATCCCCCACGCAGTTCCACATCCTAAAATTACCCTCAAAACGGGCTTTTTTATATGCTTCCGACATGTTTTCCATTGATATTTTGTCAATAGGAGACTAGGGAGGGGCGCGCAAAAAAGCCCCGGCTTAGCCGGGGCCCGATATATGATTAGGAGAAAGTCTATCCGTAGATGAAGCCGAGAGTGACGGCAATAGCCATAAAAAAGACTATTTGTTTGACAATCACGAGTTCGCCTTTATTCATACCGTACCACCTTTTGCATCTTTTGGTTTTTTGTTCCTGGATTGGAAACTACAAAATAAACACCCTTCGGGGCAATGTCGGACATCACATTATTCTTCATTTTTTCGACCGCCTCGCGCATATTACGAGCCTTTATGACAGAGATCACGCGCCCCTGCAGGTCCATTATCGCAAAACTGCTTTCGGCTTCGGTCATCAAGTTCAGGGGCAGCGCAAGACCGTCAGTACCAGCCGACACCGCCTTGAATTCCACGTAGTCGATATCAATCCAGTCGTTGGTTATTTCAATTTTCAGTTCGTGCTCGCCCGCCTTAAGCGTGGCCTTGCCGCCGCTTACCACTTCGAACGCATCAAAGCCTTTCCCGGTATTGGCCATCTCGGTACCGATAGGCTGGTCGTCCATGTAAAGCGTCAAGCTACCGGTTCCGTTCTCACCCGCCACGTTGGCAGAAATCTCGTATTCACCATCGGCAGCCACATTCACGGTGTACTTGAGCCACTCGCCCTTCTGGCAGTACCCCACGACAATGCCCATGTTCGGCTGGTAGATATCCACGTCGTCCTTGCGGAGCTTGCCGCCCTCGTTACCCTTGTTCAGGTCGTAATAGGCCTTATTCGCACCACCCTTGTTGTAGTTTTCGGCCTGCACCTTGCCCGGGATTTCGATCGGGTCGGTGTAGGGTCCATATTCTTCGGGCGGTTCGTCAGGAACCGTAGACTGGCTCGGGTCCACCAGGTTTACCGGCGGGGCATCCGGGTCAATCGTCTTGTCGATAAGCTTGAGCATCTCGGAGCAGTAGCGCCTGCCGAGCTCAATCACGCCCGCGCGCCCAAAGTGGTACGGGTCCTTGCCGTTACCCTGCAAACCTTTTGAGGATGCAAGCCCGAACTTCTTGAAGTTGTTCTTGAGTTGCGCAATTCCGCCATTCTTGCTCCCGCAGCAATTGTTGCCTTCCTGGAGGAGTTCGCCGGCAACGAACGGAACCTCGTTCTCGTCGAGGTCGAGCGCGTCGATAATATCCTTGTAGGTCTTGTAGACGGTGCGGCGCCAGTTATCGTCGGTGCCGTCGCTTTCGCCCTGGTGGAAAATGAAGCCCTTGATGACGCCCACTTCCTTGGCCTTCTTGGCGAGTTCCAGAATGCGTCCCGGAGGGTTGTTGTCGTAATCCTTGGGCCAGCCCCAGCTCATAATGTCCTTGCCGTCGCCCTTGAAGTAGCTTTCGTACTGGTCCTTGTCGAAGGCGCGAATGCTCACCGCACCGATAGCGACCGGGATAATGCCCACGGTTACGCCCGGCAGGGAATCCACCATCGCGCGGCCGAAGTAGTCCGCCGGGGAGAGGTTCTCGAAGGGGTGGAACATCGGGGGAATCGCAGTGTACCATTCGCCAGTCTTGATGGACTGGTTCGTCTTGCCGCTACGCTGGCTTGCATTCGCGTTATGCGAGGCAAGCATCAGGAACTTTTCGGAATACTTGTCCTGGTCTTCGGAAGGGACGATATCGCCGTTACCGGCCATGTTGGACTGGCCGTAAGCGATATAGATATGGAAATTGGGGTTCGGCGCCGCATGCGCAACCGTCGTAAGCATCAAGATTCCCCCCACCAGCCATAGCACGATGGTCAAAATCTCCGAAATCTTCTTCACATCCATAACACACTCCTTTGTCTTCCATAAAATTATTTTCCACAAACAGGAATATTCCTGCAAAACAACCCTTTTTCATGGACAAAAAGTCAATAAGAGTGTGTAAAAAAAATGTACAAAACAGCTTTTTTTTGTAAAAAACGGGCACTTTTATCCAATTTTGCATTAAACGGCAGCAAAATTGCAAGGATTCACTTTAGTATCAGTACTGGCGTCTCTATCGGGAGTTTTCCCCGCTCCGCTTCTTCCAGCGGGGCCCTGATGCGGTCAAAGAACGCCTTGAGCGCCTGTGGGTTTGCACTTTCCCATATGCCGCTCGCACCGACGCCCGACAGGAGGTCATGCTTTTCGAAAGTTCCGTAGTCACTTCCGATTACATGCAGCCTAAACGTTTTTACGGAATCCTGGTAGAACGAGATCGTCGCCCTGGAGATGCACAGGCACCCACCGGAAAAGGATTCCCGCTTGGGCGTGCGTAACAGCGAAAGGAGTTCCTGCAACTGGCTGGAATCGAGTTCAACATTCCCATGTTTCTGCAATTCTTGGGCAACAACGTCAATTGTCTTTTTCTTATTCTTGCGCGTAACGTTCTTCGGTAAGGCAATTCCCGTAAAACTGACTATCGCGTGTTCTGAATCTTTCAGCAAATCGTAAAGGGGCTTCCCGACTGCCGTATCGCGGTCAAGAACCATTCCATTCAGTGCAAAGTCAGGATCCTCCGACACTTCGGCCGACCCTATGGGGCATGGCCGGAACTTCACGCCCTGGTTCCGCAAAAAGGCGTTTACCTTCCGCATCGTCACAGGCTTTTCGGGTTCCCACACGCCGATATCGTCACCGATACGCCCGATTTTTTCGGCAATGCGCAGCTCCGCTACAAACAAAGTATCATGAAAGAGCTGTACACGCACACCCGTCGCGCATTCCGTATGGAAGGTATCGAGAAGCGTTTCCTTCGCATCGGCAAGGCGCAGCAACTGAACGAAGTTCTGGTAGGCACGACCGCTAATCACCTTGCCCTTCGCATGGTCACCAAGACCTACCGGCGTCACGAGCATCATGTTCGCGCTGTCGAACACATCGAAAAGCGGCCTGGTCTCGTGCGTTTTTTCATCGGCGAAAGCACCCCGAACGCATAACATCGCAAAGACAACCGCCGCAACCACGCAAGCCGCAATCGCAATACCGATAAATTTCTTCTTTCTCTTCTGCACACGCAAAATATAACTTGATTTTCGGCCCGTGCGGCCTTCGCAACACTTCTAAAAAACTATCTTTTACTGTGTAAAAACATAAAGAGGTCTATCATGACGTTCGAAGAAATGTACGCACTGGCGTGCCAGCGCAAAAAAGAAATGCCCGAAGGCAAGGGAACCACGGAACTCTTCAAGAAGGGTCCGCACGCCATCGGCAAGAAGCTCGTGGAAGAAGCCGCCGAAAGCTGGCAGGCCGCACGCTTCGAAAGCCGCGACGCGCAGTGTCTCGAACTTTCCCAGGTGCTCTACTACGTGGCCGTGATGATGGCCGAAAAGGGCTTAACTCTCGAAGAGGTGTACGCTAAACTATGATCAAGGTTGCTCTCCCGAACAAGGGCATGCTTTTCGAACCCACGCAGGAACTCTTGAAGGCCTGCGGCTACAAGGCATCCAAGCCCTACAAGACTCTGACTCAGCTCGACACGAAGAACGGCATCGAATTCTTCTTCCTGCGCCCGAGCGACATCCCGATGTACGTGGGTCGCGGCATCATCGACGCAGGCATCACCGGCATCGACTTCAACGCCGAAGCGAAGAGCCCCGCGGTGAAGGTTCTGGACCTCCCCTTCGGCGCTTCCAAGATGTGCGCCGCCGTCCCGAACGACAGCCCGGTGCAGAGCCTCGACGAACTGAAGGACAAGACCATCGCCACCAGTTTCCCGAACATCGTGGAAAGCTTCTACAAGAAGCCGATGGATTTCGTGGTGCTTGAAGGCGCCGTTGAAATTTCCGTGAGCCTCGGCGTGGCAGACGCGATTGTGGACGTGGTGGAAACCGGCACGACCCTCAAGCAGGCCGGGCTTCGCATCGTGGGCGACCCGCTGTTCCGCAGCAACGCCGCCCTGTTCTGCAACCCGCAGAAGACGGAACTCGAAGAAGTCAATACGCTCATCCGCCGCATCGAGGGCAAGCTCGTCGCCCAGTCGTACATGATGATCGAGTACGACTGCCCCGCAGAACTGCTCCAGAGAGCATGCGAACTCACGCCCGGGCTCGACGCCCCGACCGTGACCAAGCTGCACGGCCGCGAGTGGTACTCCGTGAAGGCGATGGTCCCGCAAGAAGAGGCGAACGCCATCATGGACAAGCTCTGGGACGCAGGCGCCCGCAGCATCCTCCTGTTCGGTATCAAGAGCGCGCGCATCTAGACCATGGAATCTCTCGCATACCTAGCACGCCAGCCCATCCTCGACCGCGATGGGAAAATATTCGCCTATGAGCTCCTGTTCCGCGATTCGCCCACGAGCGACACCGCAGTCATCGCAAGCGACGTCCTCGCGACCGCCCAGGTCCTCGAAAACGTGCTCAACAACATCGGGCTCCCGAAGCTCATCGGCGACCACAAGGCGTTCGTGAACTGCAGCCGGGAGATGCTGCTCGACAACCTGTTCGGGCTGTTGAACCCGCGCTGTTTCGTCCTCGAAGTCCTGGAAGATGTCGAGGTGGATGAAGCCCTGGTAAAAGCCGTCGAGCGCTACAAGGCCCGAGGCTTCGAAATCGCGCTCGATGACTTCATCTACAACGAGCAGTTCCTTGCCCGCTGCCAGCCACTGTTCCCCTATGTCAACTACGTAAAGATGGACATCGTCGAGAACAGCGAGGATGCGCTAGCCGAAGCCGCCAGGTTCTTCAAGGCCAAAAACATCAAGGTCCTCGCCGAGAAGGTCGAGACCAAGGCTTGTTTCAAGAAGTGCCTCGCCGACGGATACGACTACTTCCAGGGGTTCTTCTTCGCAAAACCCGAGCTCGTGACGGGCCGAAAGATCGACGCGACCTCCGCCGCGATTCTCCGCATACTGCTTTTGCTCCGCACGCATCCGACCCTCGACAAGCTCTGCGAATGTTTTTCCGAGAACGGCAACGTGGCCGCGAACCTGCTTCGCTTCGTGAACTCGGACGCCCAGTTCAGGAGCCACAGCATCGCGAACGTGCGCGACGCCATCATCTGGATCGGCATGAGGAACATCCAGGAATGGCTGATGCTCATGCTCTACGCTCGCCCCGAGATGGGCATGACGCCGCAAAGCTCGCCCCTGTTCCAGAACGCGAGCCACCGCGCGAAGTTCCTGGAACTCCTCGCACGCGTGGTCCGCGGCACCGACGACGACCTGCCCGCAAAGGCCTTCATGGTCGGCCTCATCAGCCGCATGGACGCTCTCCTCGGCGCACCGCTCGAGTCCATCCTCACCGATTCGCCTGCCGACGAAGAAATGCGGATAGCGCTATTGCAGCGTTCCGGACGTCTCGGGGAACTCCTCCGACTAGCAGATGCCGTGGAACAGGACGACCAGGCCGCCATCGTCGCGCTCCTCAAGGAACTGAACATTTCCGCAGCACTCCTCAACCGTTGCGTCAACGACGCATACACGTGGGCCCATGAGCGTTGAACCGGAAAGTCTCGAGGCGCTCATCGCCGAATTCGCAGGCCTTCCCGGGATAGGCCAAAAGACGGCACGCCGTCTCGCCTATCACGTACTGACACGGCCCAAAAGCGACATCGAACGCTTCGCGGGCAACCTCACGAACGCCATCGAGAAAGTCCATCCCTGTCCCAAGTGCCACGCCTTTACCGACGAGGAGCAATGTCCCATTTGCAGTGAACGGCAGGGCGCAAAGGCCATGTGCGTCGTGGAAAAGAGTTCCGACATCCTGCCCTTCGAACGCTCCGGCATCTTCAAGGGCCTCTACTTCGTGCTCGGGAATGTCATCTCCCCGCTCGACGGGATTGGCCCCGAGCAGCTGCACCTTTCGCAGCTGGTCCAGCGGATCAAGGACGAAGGCATCGAAGAACTCGTCCTCGCGCTCGGGTCTAGCCCCGAAGCCGACAGCACCGCCCTCATGATAGACCGCATGCTTGCCGGATCAAGCGTCAAGCGAACCCGGCTTGCCCGCGGAATCCCAATGGGTTCCGACCTCGAATTCGTCGACGAAATCACCATGCTCCGAGCCTTCGAAGGGAGGGTAAGCCTGTGAACCCGGTAAAGTTCGGCGATTTCACCGTCACGTCCGCGGAATTCGTGAAGGCGGCGGTAAACCTCAAGGGCCTCCCCGAAGAAAGACTCCCAATGGTAGCCTTCCTCGGACGCTCCAACGTGGGCAAGTCCTCGCTCTTAAACACCCTCATGGGGCAAAAAAAGCTGGTCAAGGTCAGTTCTACCCCCGGAAAGACCCGCGAAATCAATTTCTTCAAAGTCAACAACCAGTTTTTTCTTGTAGATTTACCTGGTGTAGGCTTTGCCAAGGTGAGCAACGCGAAGCGCGACCAGATGTCCGAATTTATCCGCGAGTACGTGGAAAAGTGCAAGGACCTGCGCGGGCTTGTGTACCTGGTGGACATACGCCACGGAGGCACCCCCACCGACATCGATACGGTGGAGAGCATCCGTAACACGGGCTGCCCGGTGCTGGTAATCGCCAGCAAGCGGGACAAGGTGAACCAGTCGGAACTGGCCAAAGGGCTGAGGCAGATTCAGGAACGTCTCTCCCTACCCGAAAAGCCCCTGTGCGTAAGTGCCGTCAAGGGCCACGGGATTGCAACGCTCTGGCAAGACATACTGAGTGCGATAAACGGGACGAACATAGTAGATGGAAACAAATAAGGACGAACAGCTAACCGTCATCGGCAAGATGTTCCACTCGCTGGGGCTCTTCCTGCTGCGCAAGACTGCGGGGCAGCAGGTTGCCTTGTTCATCCGTGCGTTCATGTCCCTCTTTTCCAAGAGCCGCAGCTTCAAGACCGACTCGCGTAACATCATCCTGCAGACATTCTTCACCGGTGTCGAAATATTCCCCATCCTGTTTGTCGTCGCGACCCTTTTTGGAACCGTCGTCATTGTCGAAGTCATTACCATGATGGGCAAGGTCGGATTCTCGGACGTGGTCGGCGGCCTCATGGTCGTCGTCATCATTCGTGAACTCGGGCCTATCCTCACGGCATTCCTGATTGCAGGCCGTAGCGGTTCGTCGCTCACTACCTACATCGGCGGCATGGTCATCAACTCCGAGGTCGACGCACTCGCATCCATGGGCGTAGACCCCATCCGCTACCTCGTAATGCCGGGACTCATCGGCGGCGCCGTTGCAACCTTCATCATGACCATAGTCTTCAGCGCAAGCGCTATCTGTGCCGGGTTCCTGATGACCAAGGTAGCCATCGCCATCACAGGCAACGCCATCAACCTGCAGCTCACATGGGACTACCTGTCGACCGAAATCCTCAACGCCATGACATTCATGGATTTCATCTTCATCGTCATCAAGCCGCTCGTTTTCGGAAGTATCATTACCACCAACGCCTGCTATCAGGCAATGAACATTCCCCGTGACATCCGCCAGGTGCCAAAAGCTACCGGCAAGTCCGTCATCAAGTCGTTCTTCTACATTGTCTGCGCCGACGTATTCCTTTCCCTGTTCTATTTCATCGACTATTTCAACGAGATTTCGAAGATAATCTGATGTTTGACGAGGCCCTCAGAATCGACAACCTGCACCTGTCCTACCGGGGACTGATCGGGACGGCGTTTTCCAAGCCGCGAGCGCTCGGCTTTTTCGAATCCGGCATCCAGCCCGGCGAAGAGGAACTGATTTCTGGTGCAAACCTCGTCCTCAAGAAAGGCGAGACGCTGTGCATCGGCGGCGGCTCCGGACAGGGCAAAAGCGCGCTTCTCCGCGTCATCGCAGGGCTTGCCCGCCCGAACCTTGGGAAACTCTACTATTTCGGGGAATACATCCCGCCCGAGAGACTTACGGCCCTCGAAGTGGCAAAACGCCAGGTCGGGTTCGTATTCCAGAACGGCGCCCTCATTTCGAATCTCCGCGTCCGAGACAACATCGCCCTTCCGTTACGTTATCACAAAGTCGGCACCCCGACGGAAATCGAAGACAAGATTAACATGGCCATGGACCTCATGCGCGTCCGCGACTGTGCCAGCATGTTCCCGCACCAGTTGAGCGTCGGCATGCAGAAGCGTGTCGCAATCGCCCGCAGCTGGGCCATGGGCCCGCAGCTCTTGCTCATGGACGAACCGACTGCAGGCCTCGACAACTACAACCGCCGAAACCTGCTGCCGTTGATCGACAACATGCGAACCCTGTTCAAGACGTCCATCATCATTGTCACCCACGACTTGATGGTAGCAAAGGAACTAGGCTGCAAGATAACCTTCCTTGCCCAAAAGACATTGACCGAGCCCCATTCCTTCGACACGTGGCTTCACGGGGACACCGAAATTACAAAAGAACTCTTCCGCGACCTTCGCGCAAGCGGGTAACATATTATGCACCTTCCTTTACCTGACGATTTTCACGCGCACCTGCGCCAGGGCGAACTCATGCCCGGATACGTGCGCGACCTCGTGCAGCAATTCGGACGCGCCATCATCATGCCGAACACCGTTCCCGCGATGACAAGCGCGAAAGCGATAAGCGATTACAAGAAGCAAATTCTCGAAGCCGCGAAGGACGTGCGCCCCGACTTTGAACCGCTCATGACTTTCAAGCTGAACCCGAACTACACGGAGCAGGACCTGAAGGACATGATGGCGGTAGGCGTCATCGCGGGCAAGTACTACCCCGCGGGAGTCACCACGAACAGCGCGGACGGCATCAGCGACTTCGAAGGCATCTTCCCCGTCGTCGCGATGATGGAAAAGCTGGGCCTCGTACTCTGCGTCCACGGCGAGGAGCCCGGCGAATTCTGCCTCGACCGCGAACCTGCGTTTATCAAGCGCGTCGAGACGCTTGCGGCAAAGTTCCCGAAGTTGAAAATCGTCTTTGAGCACCTGAGTTCCGCAAAGTCGGTCGAAGCCGTCAAGAAGCTCCCCGCAAATGTGGCGGCGACATTCACGGTTCACCACCTGATGATGACTCTCGACGACGTCGTCGGAGACGCGCTCAGGCCGCACCACTTCTGCAAGCCGCTTCCGAAGCGACCAGAAGACCGTGCCGCCATCCGCGAGGCAGCCTTCAGCGGCAACCCGAAGTTTTTCCTCGGCACGGACTCCGCCCCGCACCAGCAGGGCAAAAAGGAATGCCCTTGCGGTGCGGCGGGCGTCTACAGCGCACCTGTCGCCGTCCCGCTCCTGGTACAGGAATTCGAACGCGCAGGCCACCTCGACAAACTCGCCAATTTCATCGGCGGCTTCGGCGCCGATTTCTACGGAATCCCGCGGACCACAAAGCAGATTGAAGTCGTGAAAGAATCGTGGACCGTTCCTGAAGTAGTCAACGGAGTCGTCCCCCTCGCCGCCGGCCAGACGCTCGACTGGAAAATAAAGTCGCACTAACAGAATCGACCGAGTTTGGAGACAGCCCTTTTAGGGGCTGTCTTTTTGCTTATATCGCATTAAATTTGGAATTTAATGTTTCGCGCGCCTTAAAAAATATACATTATGGAAGGATTTACCAGCCTACAGGTTTTTATGGGATTCGTTCGCGCTATTCTTTACTACCTCACCATATTCACCGGGATGATCATTCTCGGAACGCCCTATATCATCTACAAGAGTATCTGCGGACGCAAATCCGAAA
Source organism: Fibrobacter sp. UBA3718 (assembly GCF_002371935.1). Taxonomy (NCBI): domain Bacteria; kingdom Pseudomonadati; phylum Fibrobacterota; class Fibrobacteria; order Fibrobacterales; family Fibrobacteraceae; genus Fibrobacter; species Fibrobacter sp. UBA3718. Next base: position 118,773 of record NZ_DFHR01000021.1, read on the forward strand.
TCACGAACGTCTGCAGTTTCTATTTCAAGAATGTCATCTTCAAGTTGTTCGGAATCAAGATTGTCGTTGAAGGCAAGGAGAACATTCCCAAGGAAAGGGGATTCATCATCGTCGCGAACCACGCGAGTTTTCTCGATATCAACGTCATCTGGCCCGCACTCGGCAACACCGCCTTCATCGCGAAGGCCGCCCTCTGGAAAGCCCCGGTATTCGGCTGGGTACTCAACAGCATCGGCTGCATTCCCGTGCACAAGAACCCGCGCATGAATGCCGGCATGGGCAAACTCGTCCGGAAGCGCCTCGATGACAAGTACAACATCGCCGTTTTCCCCGAAGGCCACCGCAGCGAGGACGGCCGCATGTTCAAGTTCCAGAACGGCATCTTCCGTATGGCCAAGGACAACAAGCTTCCCCTGCTGCCCATAACGCTCATCGGCACCAGCGAATGTCTCCCGAAGGTGAAGTGGACCATGAATCCGGGCGTAGTCCGCATTGTCGTCCACCCGCTCCAGACACCCGAAAGTTTCGAGAACACACCCATGAACGACTTGCGAGACGAGATGCACGACCTAATCGAATCCGCATTGCCGTACAAGCAGCAAGAAATTGCCCAAAAGAATTTAGACGCCGATACCGGCGCAAAGGAGGCCTAAAATGGCACAGCATTTACCTAGTGAAGATCAGATTATTGCAATTCTGCGCGACGAACCGATGGTCGGAAGCCGCCTGCGCAGCGCGCTCGGCCTCCCGAAAAAGCAGAAGATGGCATTCAAGCAACTGCTCGCCGACATGGTGGACCGCGGGCTTTTGAAGCGTACCAGCCACAAGGAATACCAGCTGGGCGATGGCGAAAGCGTCGAAGAAAAACGCGAAAAACGCGTGAAGAAGATTGCGGAACAGAACCCCGAAGACAACCGCCGCCTTGGCGCCCGCAGCCGCAGGCAGACGGGCAAGGAAAACGAAACCCGCGTGAAGCGCGGAATTTTGCACCAGACGGGCGAAGAAGAATGGGAAGTGCACGAACTCGAAACCGGCAAGGTGTACGAGATGTGCCACCGCAGGCAGGCTCCGGGCAAGGAAGGCGAAACCATCAGCTTTACGCTGTACCCGCACCCGAAACTCAAGCACAGCTACTTGGCAAAGGTCGACCGCAGCGCCGAAGCGATGAATATCAGCTGGGACGAAGTCAAGACAAAGTTCATGGAAGACGCGAACTTGCCCAAAGACTTCAGCCCCGCCATCAAGAAATATGTGGACAGCGTCAAGGAACCGTGCGGCAAGGACTTCAAGGGCCGCGTGGATTACAGGCAGCTCACGATTCTCTGTATCGACCCCGATGGCGCCATGGACCACGACGACGCCATTAGCGTGGAACGCACCGCAAAGGGCTACAGGCTGGGCGTACACATTGCCGACGTGAGCTACTACGTACCCGAAGGGAGCGAACTCGACGAAGAGGCTTTGGAAAGGAGCTACACGCAGTACCTGCCGTGGACCGCCGTGCCGATGCTCCCGGACAAGCTTTCGAGCAATGTTTGTAGCTTGCACCAGGGCGTGGACCGCTGCGCATTCACCTGCATGATGGAACTCGACAAGCACGCGAACGTGCTCAGCTGGGATTTCCACCGCAGTATCGTGAAGATTACCAAGTCCATCACCTACGAGCAGGCAATGGAAATGATGAAGAACGGCGACGACGATATCAAGGCGCTCGCCGAGGTGACGGCGCTTTTGAAGCAGAACCGCACCAAGGATGGCCTGCTGGAATTCCAGAGCACCGAATTCGGCTGCAAGTTCAACGAAAAGGGAGAACCGGAAAAGATTTACCCGCGCGTAACCGACGAATCAAATTCGTGGGTGGAAGAATGCATGCTCATCGCAAACAACTGCTGCGCGAAGGAACTCAAGAAACGCAAGCTCCAGGGCATTTACCGTATCCACGAGGCGCCGGACACCAAGGACATCATGGAATTGTACTACATGTACCCGGACCTGTTCAAGGATTCTCCGGTGATGTTGCGCGACCTGGGCAAGCCCCGCAGCGGCGACACGAACCTGAACCCGACGGCATTCAAGCTGTACGAACATTTGGTGAAGCGCGCCCAGGGCGACGAGACTTTGACCAACCGCATTCTACGCAGCATGCAGAAGGCGCATTACGACAGCAACAGCTTCGGCCACTTCGCGCTGAACTGGCAGGATTACGCCCACTTTACGAGCCCGATTCGCCGTTACGCCGACTTGTGGTGCCACCGTGAACTCGCACGCAAGGGCAAGGAAATTACCGCCGAACGCAAGAACAGCGTGATTGAAGTTTGCGACTTGATTTCGGCAAATGAAGTCAAGAACCAGAAAATCGAACGCATTGCCATCAAGGTGTGCAGCTGCTGGATTTTGAAGAGCCACATTGGCGACGACTTCGAGGCAACCGTCACGGGCATCGAGGAATGGGGTATCTACGTTTCTATCGCAGACCCGATTGCCGAAGGCCTGGTGCGTTTCCGCGACATTGCCGGCGATGACTTCTACGTATTCAACCCAGATCAGGGACTCGCTTTTGGCAAGAAGAGCGGGCGTACGTTCCGGCGCGGCGACAAGGTGCTGGTGCGCCTTTTGCGGGTAGACCCGCTGCGCGGTCAGGCGGACTTCAGCATTATCGAAAAACTCTCTAGCGAACCGAAGAAGCGCCGCCGTCAGGGTGAATCTCGCGACGATTACAACGACTACCGCAACCGCGACGTTCATGAACGCGCTGACCGCGCCGCCGCGGCGGAAGCCCTCGGGTACGTGAGCCAGCCCGACGACGACCGCGACTTCGATGACGACGCCCCGGAATATATCTCGGCACGCGGACACCGCAACCGTGGTGGACGCGGAGCCCGAAACCGCGACGACGACAACTTCCATGTCGCAAGCAAACCGCGCAAGACCAAGGGCGCCAAAGGTCCCAAGGCTTTCGGCGAAAAGCTCGCAGGCAAGCGCGGAGGCAGGGGCAGAAGCGGCAGAAGATAACCGCAGATGCAAGGAGTAGGATGTCTAGCTACAAGAAAATCGCGCTCTATGCAAGCTACCAGACCGGGAAAGACCTTCCCGGCTACGTCCGCTTTGCACTTTCGCATCTCGCGAGAACCGATTTCCATGTCGTGCTTCTGACAAACGAGCGTGAATTCTCGCAGGAATCGCTCGAATTTATCGCCGACAACGATATCGAGCTGTTCCTCACGCAAAATCACGGGTTCGATTTCGGTATGTGGCACCGCTATCTCAAGCTCAAGGTGAACAGCCCGGTAGCCAACGGCACGCAGAGCGCCATGGGCAGCCTTGACCGTCTCCTCGTGCTGAACGATTCCATCGTCTACTTCCAGGACAACTTCGAGAAATTCTTCGCCGAAGCGGAAAGAAGTAACGCCGATGTAGTCTCGCTCACCCGGAGTGATGAGTTCTGTCCGCACCTGCAATCATTCTTCCTTTATCTGAAACAACCCGCCCTCGGCGCATTCTTCATGCACCTGTTCGAAACTCCCGAGCAGGAAAGTTTCGAAGCGACAGTCCGCCACATGGAAGTGGGATTGAGCGAAAAGTTTATCGAAGCAGAAGTCCGCATGGAAGCCCTCTTCCCGACGGATCGCAATCCGATATTTGCATACGGGGAACTGCTCGAACAGGGCTTCATCAAGCGCAAGCTCCTGCAGCGCCGTTTCAGTTTCGACGAGAAAAAGCACTTTATCCGCATGGGCGCCAAGGACGCGCTCAACACCGACTACGCATCGCTCGTCAAGCAGGCCGGACTCGCGCCGGACTTCAAGGAAGAGTGGCTGCCCGCACCGGTGGATTCCAGCGTAAAGCACAAGGCCGACCTCGTATGGGAAGGCGCTTTCGACAAGTTCGGGTGGCCGCTGCTGCGCACGGCCATCAAGGCCAAGTACAAGCTGCTCGGCAGGCCGCTCGAAGGCGACGAGTACAAGTAGCCCGTCACTTTACTTTAAACAAAGTGGTTACCTGGATGGAATCTTTCTCCTCCTGTTTCCCCTCATATCGAGTATATTCCAGAGTCCAGGTAACCGTAGTATCTAATTCTAGCGTGTTATTGCTTTCAATCAGGCAATAATTGAACCTTGGGGCACCACTTCACTGGCCAAAATATAATTTGTTTCGGATAAAATAAAACAGGCAATTTTCGCCTTGCAGGAATCGTGTATACAAAGTCACAGGATTTTGCGCGACTTTATTTTTAATAAGCCAGCTGTACTCCAATAGACGGGGAGACGGGAACTTCCGAGGGCCAACTGAGCGGAGAAAGAACCTTTATGTTAATTCCGACATGGCGGTTGATATCGTAGTTGATACCAGCGGCAGCATGCACCAGTTGCCCGGTCTTGTAGTTATCGGCAATGTTAATCGTCAAACCGACAATCCCATGCCAATGGGTTCCGCCCAAGTAAAAGAGTACCGGAATTCGAATAAAGGAAGCAACGAAGGCGTCGTACTGAAGGCTACCCTGCACGTAGAACGTCCTGGGTTCGTTCATGTAGTAGCGCACGCCTGCACCGAAAATCACGGCACCGATTTCACCGAAGGCCCGGAACCTCGAGCCCAATTCCGTTTTTTCTGTCGGAGCTAGCGCCTGTGTCTGATTTTCCACTGCCGCCGTTTCGGTTGCAGCATTTTCCACAACATCGGCAGAAGATTCTTCCGCAATCTCATCGCAAAGGGCGAAGCCCGCACACAAAAAAATTATGGACATGATTTTCTTCATGTCCGTAAATTAGATTATTCACTATCGGATGTCAATGAAGGCGCCGAAAAAACAGTGCGCCGGCCGGCGCACTGTTCATTTATTTCTTCCTGACGATTTCGGCGTCTTTCACGTCCTTGCCTTTTAGCTTGTCAGAAACGGTGGCAGGGGCGTCCATCTTCTTGTGGATAACCTTGTACTGGATAATGCTCCAGATATTGCCGACAATCCAGTAGAGCACGAGACCCGAAGGCATCACGGCACTGAACAGGAACATCATCGCAGGCATCATCCACACCATCATCTTCTGCTGTGCAGGATCCATGCCGGCACTGGAGCTCATCGTCACCTTTGTCTGGAAATAGGTCGTCGCGACCATGATCCACGGAAGAATTGCAAGGCCGGACGGCATGATGAACGGGATAGAGAATCCGCTCCACACCACATCGCTACGGCTGAGGTCGCTAATCCAGAGGAAGGCGGGCATGCCACGCAGTTCCATGGCACGGCCGAGCACAAAGAAGAGGCCCATGAAAATCGGCATCTGGATGAGCATCGGGAGGCAACCGCCCGTGCAGCTCGAAAGCGGATTCACGCCGTTCTTCGCATAGAGTTCCATAATCGCAGCCTGCTTCTTCTGCGGATCGGTCCTGTACTTCACGTTTATTTCGTCCAGCTGCGGCTTGAGCGAAGCCATACCGCGGGTAGACTTGATCTGCTTTACCATAAACGGAGTCGTAAGGCCGCGCACCACGAACGTAATGAGGATAATCGCCACGCCGTAGTTCGGGATAAGGCCATAGAAGAACTTGAGGAGTTTCAGGAGCCACTTGCAAATCCACACGAACCAGACGCTGGAACCGGGGAACCACTTGGAACCCGTCACGATTACCTTCTCGTAGCCCTGACCGAGCGATTCGACTTCGTCCCACTGGAGCGGGAGCACCATGAAACTGTAGGCCACGGAATCTGCGCCGCGGGTCTCGTCCGCGATAGTGAGCCTGTAGGTCCCCGGATCCGTATTCGCTTCGGTCGGGACCTCGACATGCTTCGCGTTCACCTTGGCAGGGACAGGCTTGTCGAACTGGACCGACATGGCGACATACTTGCGGCGCATGCCCACCCAGTAGTAGTTCGCATCGTCGAACGTCATCGCATCGGAGAACGTTTCTCGTTCGGTCATCTCGTTATCCCTGTAGATGACTTCGCTGAAGAAGTAGCTTGCACCGCCAAGGCTCTTGCCCTTCGGAATAGCCTCAGTTTCCCTCATGCCGCCCTTCCAGGAAAGTTCGTAGGCGGCAGGCTTGAACCCGACAAAGCGATTCACCTGGCGCACGGCGGCCCCATCCTTCGTAAAGCCGTAGCTGCGGATAACCTTGTTGCCGTTCGCATCCGTGAACGTGAACTGCACGCTCGTATCGGAATCCACCACGATCCATTCGGGAGCGTCCACCGCAAAGAGGGCGTCGGTCAGGTCGGCGGCTCCGAGTTTCAGGTCGAGGGCGCCGAGCGCCGTATCCTGGATGAGTTCGGGATAGTTGCCGGCGGTATCCTTCAGCGCCTTCACAATGACGCTCTGCACCTTGCCGCCCTTGTTGGAAAGCGTCATGATGAACTTGTCCGTCTCGACGGTCACGGTACGCGGAGCAACCGCGGGTACCACCGGAGCGGCGCTGTCGGCTGCTGCGGTCGCAGAGTCGGACGCCACAGCGTCAGAGGCCTTGGCGGAATCGTCTTGAACGGCGCCGAGTACAGGAGGAGCCTTCTCCTCCGGTACGGTCGCAGGGAGAACCAGTTCGGAGGCGCCATTCTGGGCGCTTTCGACCTGGGCGGCAGCCGCTTTCGCCTGGGCTTCGGCCTTCGCCTTGGCCTGTGCCTCGGCATTTGCGGAATTCATAGTCATCCACCAAATGACAATCACCGCCATGAGGATGGAGCCAATAATCGTATTCTTGTTCATCTCTTTTCCTTTCTAGGCGGCACCGGGTCGTAGCCGCCCTTGCAGAAGGGGTTGCATCTCAAAACTCTAAAAACCGCAAGATAGAAACCTTTGAAGGGGCCGTGAATGCGGATCGCCTCGATTGCATACTGCGAACATGTCGGCCGGAACCGGCACACCCCGTGGAAGAAATACGGGTGGATCAACTGGTAGAGGCGGATCGGCGCGATGAGCACCTGCGAAAACGCCCAGCTAACCTTCTCCATAACCTTCCGCATTCCCTGCCGCACCCCATTCCATTTTGCGGAATATCTTGGCCGCAGATTCCCGAAGCCTCTCGGCAGTCATCGTTTCGGAACTATCGTTCACGATGACCATCGCCCACACGGGCTTTTCTATCGCGGGAATCATCCCGAAGAAGAGAGGACGCAGGATCCTGCGGCAACGGTTGCGGTAAACCGCATTCCCGTTCTTCTTTTTGGCCAAAAAGCAAAAACGACAAGAACCGTCCGGGCTTTCAATCCACCGCATCGACAAAGACGGAGAGCGGACGAATTTTCCCTGGACGGCTACTTGCCGGTAGGCTGGCTGATTCGGCAGCCGGTAAGAACGCAGTGCGGCCACGAGGCCACCCCGACTTACTTCTTGTAGATGGAATCGCTGACAGTCAGACGCTTGCGGCCCTTGGCACGACGACGGCTCAGGACGGCGCGACCCCAACGGTCTTCCATGCGGGCCATGAAGCCCTGCTTGTTGGCACGCTTACGATTGTGAGGCTGGAAAGTTCTTTTCATGATAAAACCTTTTTAAAATGCAAAATTTTGAGTTCCAAAAATAGCAAAAAATCTGCACAAATCAAGGGCGGGAAGCCGCTTTGGCTCCTTTTTTAACGGCCAGAGAGGATAACTCCCTAGACTTCCCCAACTAATCAACATTTTATTAACATTGTCGAAAAGCGGGCCGGCCTAGCCGACCATGCTTCGGACCTGGTTCCTGCCCCGGGACTTGATACTGTCAAGCAGGTCGTCCACCTTTTTCAGGAGCCTCTCGTGGTCGAATTCGTTGTCGTCACGACAGGAGACGACCCCGCCGCTAATAGTCACGTTCAGGAGGGGGAATTCCTTCCACATGAGAGCGCACACCCTCTCGCGGAACTGGTCCGCCTTCATGAAGGCATCCACATCGGAATCCGAGGACAGCACATAGAGGAAAGTATCCTCCCCATAGCGCGCCGCGCATTCACCCTCCCCCTCGTCGGCCGTGGATTGCAGGAGAACGGAGATGTCGCAGACCACCTTGTCGCCGAAGACATGGCCATAGGCCTCGTTGATATCCCTGAATCCGTCAACGCAGAACATGAACAGGTAGAAGCGGCTCCTATTGTGCCAAACGATATTCTCGAAATACTGGATAACGTAACGGCGGTTGTAGAGCCCCGACAAGGGATCGCGCTTGGAAAGGTAATCGAGTTTTTTTACCAGCGATTCCGTCTTGGCCCTCTCCTTGGTAAAGGCGTTCACGACAAAGGTCCCGATGCAGAAGATGGCAAAGGAGACGATGACGTACGAAAGCACCACGTCAACAGCGTAGATGGACGTCGGCACCACATTCAGGAACTTCCGGATAAGGTCCACGTCCATGAGCGAAACAACCATTACGCCCGCAATCCAGAGCATGACTATCCAGAAGGCAATCCACTTGTGCCGCGCTTTCACCGGCGCCACGGCGTCTACAAGCATGACGGCGCAACAATACATGGGCATGCCGCTCCAGATTCCCCCGCAAAAGAAGAATATGGCCGGGACAAGCAGCAGTCCCACCACATAGAACATCGCCATGTAACCGACATCGTAGCGGCGGCTCCTCACGGAAACAAGGCCTATACCCAGCAGCAAGAGCCCCGAAACGACGCAAGCGAGGGCTCCCCAGACACTCTGGCCCTCAAGATACGTAACCGCAGCGGAGGCGACCGTTACGACGATTTCGACCAGGAACACGATCCAAAAGAGGCACTTTTCGACCGAGTCCTGGGCCTTCCAAAAATCACGAAAAAAAGCAAACATATCTATAACCTTGTCTCCATAATATAAACCGAAAAAAAAGCACCAAAAAATTTTTCTCCTTTTATTATATTTTAAGTTGGAATTAAACAGAATATCCGGGAAGGCATCCATGGAACTCACTCCGCTAGACATCCGCAACCAGACTTTCCACAAGAAATCCCTCGGGGGAATCGACGCCGAGGAGGTAAAAGCCTTCTTGGAAACGGCCGCAAACGCCTTCGAACAACTTTCCAGGAACCGGACGGACCTTACCGAACGGCTGAAAATCGCCGAAGAACGCGTAAACTACTACCGTCAAATCGAGAAGACCATCCAGGACGCCGTCATCACCATGCAGCGCACCGTCGACGAGGTGAAGGCCACTGCCGAAAAAGAAGCCGAACTGATTGTTGCAGAAGCGAAGGCCAGGGCCGTCCGCGAAGTCGAGACCACCAAGAAACAGGCCGAAGACCTCCGCGCCGAAATCGAACAGCTGAAGCAGCTCCGCAGCAACTACTTTATACGTTGCCGCGCCCTCATCCGCGGCCAGGAAGAACTCCTCTCCGCCATGGAAAACGACCAGTCCGACCTCCGGAGCGCCCCCCAGCGTGAACAGCCCAAGCCGGCCAGCGCGCCCCTCGGTCCCGTAGGCAACGTCCTCGCCTAGCCTCCCCGTTCAACACATGCGAGTCAACATCAAGGTCCACGCAAAGAGCAAGCGCGAAAGCGTGACTCCGCAACCCGACGGCACCCTCAAGGTCGAAGTCAAGGCGCCACCCGTCGAGGGCGCCGCGAACGAGGCCATCTGCGAACTGCTCGCCTCCTATTACAAAGTCCACAAGCGCGACGTGAAAGTCGTCATCGGGTCGACCAACAACAAGAAAGTCGTCGAGATTTCCGGGCTATAGATTCCGAAAAGGCCTTTGCCCCGCAAATCCAGGTCACAAAAAAATCCCTCAGGAACACATTCCCGAGGAACTTGATTTTATCTAAGGAAAACTTTTACTTCGTCAAGGTGAACCTGAACGTCTTGCCGCCACGGACAGGCCTTGCAATGAACATGCCTCCATTACGGACAAGTTCCGCCGTCTTCGCCTTGACATCGGATGCGCTTCTAGCTTCGACCTTTCCAAGGAACATGCCGTTCACATCGTAAATGCCGTAAGCGACCGGAGCGTTATCCGCGGCAAACTTCGCGCCCGCAATCGGCGTAGTATCGCCACCGATCGGTTCGGGGTCATCCGCGTCCTTGCCCTTCACGAAGGTGAAGTAGTCCACGTCCATCCAGTCACCGACCACCGTAAAGCGGAGAATATGTTCACCCGCAGGGAGCGTCACGTTCTTCTGCACCTTGTTGTAGTCGTCGTAGTTCTCTTCACCATCGTTTTTGGGGACAGAGATATCGCCCGTGAGCTCGTTGCCATCGAGGGTCATGTTGAAACCGGAAGTCGCATTGGCAGATGCCACAGCGGCAAAGAAGGTGTAGTCACCCGCTTCCTTCACGTTCACCGTGTATTCGAGCCATTCGCCAGCCTGGTTGTAACCCACGATGTAGCCGGTCGCCTTCTTGTAGATATCGACACCCGTGCCTTCGCGGTAGTTGGTCTCGCCGTGATCATCGGAGTCATTTTCGTTGTAGGTCTTGTTTTCCTTGCCGGTACCCGGGATGTCGAAGTTTTCGGCCTCAATCTTGCCCGGCAAATCGATTGCCTTACCCGTGAACGGTTCGCGAGGAACAGGATCGGCAGGAGTGCCCACGCCCACGAGCGTCACGATGCAGTCCTTAAATTCAGAACTACCCGGATCCATGGTGATGGTCACGGAGCCGTTCTTCACTTCGACTTCGCCTTCATACTTGGCGTTCTTTGCCTGGCTCGTCGTGTACACGTGGAACGTTTCCACATCGGCACCCTTCACGTTAACCGTAACGGTCTTGGAATTCTTGTAATCGCGGTTCACGAGCACCACGATGACGGAGTCGCCTTCGGAACTCTTGTAGGCGCTGGCAAACAGGTTCGATTCGGGCTTGTCCGTCGCTCCCACGCGGATTGCACCCGGACGGATAAAGCGGGCGAACTGGCTCATCACGTAGCCGCGCTTCGAGACCTTGCCGATTTCGTTGGACGGTATCTGGAGTTTGTTGCCGAAGTCCTTCTCCATGATGAGGCCGTAGCAACGGCGGATATACCACCAGGTGTACTGATTGAAGTTGCCTACGACCATCGCGCGGTGAATTTCGTAAGCCACGTCCATGGCGTTCACAGTATCGCGCTTGTTCTGGTTCGCCTGGTCACCCGTATTCGTAATCGTACGCCAGTAGTTGCCGCTGCCCTGGCTTTCGGTGTAGTGTTCCGTCATCCAGCGTTCTACGCCCTTCTGGTCTGCCAAAGAATACTGAAAGAAGTTGTCTCCAGTCGTTCTGTCGCTCGCATAGAAGTGTGCACCGAGAATGTCCCAGTTCTTGAGGGCAGAAGCATCGTTCAGTACCTTGTTGTAAAGGTTCTTGTCGTAGCGGAAAGATTCCGTCGAAATCACCTTGGTGCCGTTCTTGCGCATCTGATCGGCGTAGCCCTTGGTGAAGTTGTAGATTTCGTCGGCGCTCCAGCAGGCCCATTCACCGCACCAGTCCGGTTCGTTGCTGATGGAAATTGCATACAAAGGAACGCCCTGATTCTTCATGTAGGCAGTAAAGCTATTCAGGTGATCCACGTACTTCTGGTAGTTCGAGGAAGCCATATGCTGGTTTGCCCCCGCATACGGGGAAGTCCACGGAGTTGCATACAAGATAAAGTCATCGCCAGCGTATTTCTTGGCGTACTTCGCAGCCTGCACTTCCTTGTTGAAGTCGTTGGAGCTTGCATATACGGGAATGCGCAGCGTATTGAGGCCAATCTGGCCATCGCCCGTACCGAATGCAAGCTTGGCATCGGCTTCGGAGAGTCCGCCTCCGCCCTGCCATTGGTTATGGACCATGCCGCCGAAGCCGCGAATGACCTGATGCTCTTCATCCAGGTTCACATTCACGGTCGACGCCATGGCCATCGGTGTCAGGATTCCACAACCAAAAACCCAAGCGGCTGTCCTGACAAGACCTGCAAAAGTCGCAACTTTTTTCATTTTAACACCTTTTTACACCAAAAAATGGCAACATTGCCATCCCTACGCTATAAATTTATCCACAAAAAGCAACTTTTCCCCATGCCGGACAAATTTTTCCATTTACGTTTTGGCAATAAAAAATAGGGAGGGTTTCTCACGGTTCACCCTCCCTAAGACCCTCCCAACGCGCGCATAATCGCCTGGAACAGGGTTTGTGCTTTATGGCATCGGCGATTAAGTGCACGCGCACCTTCGGTGCAGGGGTAAAAAAAGTACCCCGGGACTCGCCTGGGGCACTTTTATGATGCCGAAAAGGCATCACTGGATGTGTGGTGTTTAGGGACTCTTTTATGGTATTACTTTGCCGTATTTACCATGAATTTCTTGTTGCCGGTCAGGGAACGGAGCATGTACACGCCCTGGTTGAAGCCAGCCGCACGAAGGGCCTCGCCAGCAGTCGCGCCGTCCAGGCGGATTTTCCCGACCATAGCGCCCTTCAGGTCGAACACGCGGTAGGTTTCGTACGGTACGGCCTTGAACGCAACACCAGTCTCGATAGCATCCGTGCTAATCGGCTCCGTATCTTCAGCATCCTTGCCTTCGAGGATATTGAAGTAGTCAATATCGAACCAGGAACCGACAACCGTGAGCCTCAGGACATGTTCGCCCGCAGGGAGCTTGATGTTCGCCTTGACCTTGTTGTAATCGTCGTAGTTTTCTTCGCCTTCGGTGGCCGCGGGCACGGTGATTTCTTCGGTAATGTCCGTCCCGTCGAGAGAGAACTTGAAGCTCGAGGTGCTACCGGCAGCGGCAACTGCGGCATAGAGCGTGTAGTCGCCTTCCTTCGCCACATTGATGGTGTATTCAAGCCATTCGCCTTCGGTATTGTAGCCCACGATGATGCCCGTCGCCTTCTTGTACAGGTCTACGCCTGTTCCATCGCGGTAATCGCTATCGCCATGGTTCTCGGAATCGGATTCGTTGTAGGAATCGACATCGCCACCGCGACCCGTACCCGGTTCATCGAAGTTTTCGGCCTCGATCTTGCCCGGTACCGCCCAGGCCTTGCCACCGAACGGCTTCTGCGGTTCCGGCGGAGTCGTGCCGCTGCCTTCAAAGCCCCAGGCCTTGATAGCCATGGTAGAATCCCTGCTGCCCTTAAACACGAGGAACACCTGTTCCACGATTCCCTTGAGGCCAGTGACTTCGCAGGAATTCTCGGCAAAGGTATTCTTGTTACCGGTATTCTTGAGCGTGCAGGTGCCGGCGAGCGTACCTGTCGCAGAACCCGTGTGGATTTCAACCTTGTCGCCATCCGCAGTGCTTGCGGCCTGCACCACGAAACCGGTGGCTGCAGTACCAAAGTCAACGCCACTCACGCGGATCCAGGATTCCTTCGTGGAAAGCGGGAGCAACAGGTGTTCGGCAACCTTGCCCGGAGTCCAGTTGGAACGGCTGCGAATGCCCTTCTGCTTGGAACTCGTGAGTGCCGGGTACCAATCGTACGGGTCAAAGTTTTCGATCTGTTTCGGGCCTTCCTTCGTGAAGGTCAGTTCCTTCATGGTGCCGTCGTTGTTGTAGAAGAACTCATCCACGCTCACGCTACGGTGGTATGCGGGTACCGGATTCGCCTGGCCGTCATCGGCAGGAATCTTTTCCAGACCATCGTAACCGTTCGCAATGCGGCGGTCATGGTAGGCAACGTACCAGTGGCCCTTGAATTCGGCAATGCCATGGTGGTTGTTGTTGTTCGCGTTGATGTTCTGCCCGTTGATGTTCGGGTTACCCATGAATATTCCCTTGTATTCATAGGGACCCATCGGGTTCTTGGACATGCCGTAGGCAATACGCAGGTCTGCCGTACTGTAAGACAGGTAATAGTTGCCCTTGTACTTATGGATGTAAGAAGCTTCCATCGCCTTCGGGCCACCAATCTTCAGGTGAGTCTTGGTGCTCACATCAAAGCCCTTCATGTCCTTGTTGAGCTTGTAGATGTTGAAAATGTCGTTGTTGTTGTTATTTGCCGGGCGGCTATCGCTGCTGCCGCCACCAAACGTGAAGTAGCCCGTACCGTCGTCATCGAAGAAGATTGCCGGGTCAAAGCACCAGCCGATGCCGTCGCAGTCCGAAATACCGCCACCCCAGTTGTTGATGAGCTTCTTGTTGCCCGAAACAGGGTTCGTCCAGGGGCCGGCAATGCTGTCGGCGCCGATGAGGCCAATGCCGCCACCACCGCCATCGGGGAACACGATGTAAAGCCTGTGATCGTTGGGGTTCACTGCAATGCCGGATGCCCAGATATCGCCGATACCGTCAACCTTGCGGGCATCGTAGATAATGCCGAAGTCGGTCCAGTTCTTCATGTCCTTGGTGCGGAAACCGTAGAGGGCCTTGATGTTGTAGCCGTTGGCATTGGCTGCCGCCGGGTCGTCAGAGTCGGTAATGACGTAGAAGTAGGTGTCATCGGCAGCGGCACCCGGGTCGGCGAGGTAATGGTAGCTGGAAATCGGGTTGTCCGCGAGTGCGGATGCAGCCAGGCCGCATACGGCAGCGAGGCCAAATTTTCCCATAAAAGACTTCTTCATTTTACACATCCCTATGTTAAAACGGCAAAATTGCCCTTTCTTGACTATAATCTACCTCCGAAAATGGCGTTTTTCCTACCCACGAGCAGACTTCTCATTGACTATTTATCAATAACAACTAGGGAGGGGAGCGCAAAAAAAAGCGCCCCGGGACTAATCCCGAGGAGCTTTATGACGCCGTAAAGGCGCCGGTCTGGATGTGTGGTGTTTAGGGACTCTTTTAGGCTTTTTTCGGGCTTATTCTGCAACCCTCGCCATAAACTTCTTTTCGCCGCGCAGGGAGCGGAGCATGTACATGCCCTTGCTGAACCCGGCCGCACGGAGCGCATCGCCCACATGTGCACCATCGAGATTCACCGTACCCACCTGTTTGCCCTTCAGGTCGAACACGCGGTAGGTGTAAGACCCGAACGAGTTGAACTGAGCGACGGTCTTGATCGCGGTAGTACCTTCGAGCGGGTCGGAATCTTCGGCATCCTTGCCCGCGACGAAGTTGATGTAGTCGATATCCATCCAGTCGCCGGTAACGGTAAACCGGAGGATATGTTCGCCCGCGGGGAGCTTCACGTTGGCAGAAACCTTGTTGTAGTCATCATAGTTCTCTTCGCCGGAACTTGCCTGCGGGACGGCAATCGCATCGGTGATGTTCTCGCCATCGATAGAAAGCTGGAATCCGGAAGTGCTATTGGCAGAAGCGACGGCGGCAAACATGGTGTAGTCACCCGCTTCCTTCACGTTCACGGTATATTCGAGCCATTCGCCGGCCTGGTTGTAACCCACGACATAACCCGTAGCCTTCTTGTAGATATCGACGCCGGTGCCTTCGCGGTAACTCTTGCCACCATTGCTTTCGGCGCCATGGTCATCAGAATCATTGTCACTGTAGGAATCGACACCCGCACCGCGGCCCGTACCCGGTTCGTCAAAGTTTTCCATCTCGATCTTGCCGGGGATAGCCCAGGCCGTGCCACCGAACGGTTTCTGCGGTTCCGGAGGCGTGGTGCCACTGCCCTCGAAGCCCCATGCCTTCACGTACATGGTAGAATCCTGGTTACCCTTGAACACGAGGAACAGCTGGTTCACGATGCCCTTGAGGCCAGAAACTTCGCACTTGTTTTCGGCATAGGTATTCTTGTTGCCGGTATTCTTGAGCGTGCAGGTGCCTGCGAGCGTACCCGTCGCAGAACCCGTGCGGATTTCAATCTTGTTGCCGTCAGCAGCACTCGAAGCCTCGACAGTAAAGCCCGTTGCCGCGGTACCGAAGTCCACGCCACTTACGCGGATCCAGGATTCCTTGCTGGAAAGCGGAATCAGCACGTGTTCGGCCTTCTTGCCCTGCACAAAGTTGGAACGGCTGCGGATGCCCTTCTGCTTGGAACTCGTGAGCGCCGGATACCAGTCGTACGGGTCGAAGTTCTCGATCTGCTTCGGGCCTTCGTCCGTCACCTTCACCGTCTGAATCGTACCGTCGTTGTTGTAGAACATTTCGTCTACAGAAACGCTACGGTGGTAACCTTCGTTCGGCTTCGGCTGACCGTCATCGGCCGGAATAATTTCAAGTCCGTTATGGCCCTTGGCAATACGGCGGTCATGATAGACAACGTAAGAATGGCCCTTGAATTCGGCAATACCGTGGTGGTTGTTGTTGCCGTTGATGCTGCGGCCGTTCATACTCGGGTCGCCGAGAATGGTTCCCTTCCAGGTGTACGGTCCCATGACGTTGTTCGACATGCCGTAGTCGATGGTAGGCGCACCCTGCTGCCAGCCGGTACTGTAAGAGAAGTAGTAATTGCCCTTGTGCTTGTGGATGTAGGACGCTTCGAGCATCTTACGGGTCGGGAGGTTGTTTACCTTCACGTGGCTGCCGTTACCCACCGGAGCATCCTTCGCATCGTTCAGCTTGACAATATCAAAGTTGTCGGTATTCGGGCGGCTGTTGCTTTCGCCACCGCCCCATGTGACGTAGGTCGTGCCGTCGTCATCGATAAAGATGCCCGGGTCAAAGCACCACGAGACGCCATCGCAACCGATGATGCCGCGGCCGCCCACCAGTTTGTCCTTGCCCTGGCCCACGGCGTTTGTCCACGGGCCGTCAATTGCAGGAGCCTTGATGTAGCCGATACCGCCGCCACCGCCATCGGGGAACACGATGTAGAACGTGCCATTGTGCACGGCGATGCCGGAAGCCCAAATGTCGTTAATGCCGTTCACCTTGCGGGCATCGTAAATAATGCCGTAGTCAGTCCAGTTCTGCATATCCTTGCTGCGGAATGCATAGAGGGCGTAAATCTTGTAACCATTGGAATTGTACGGAGCCGGGTCATCGGAGTCCGTGATGATGTAGAAATATTCGTCGTCGGCAGCGGCACCGGGGTCGGCCAGGTAGTGATAGGTAGAAATCGGGTTATCTGCAAGCGCAGAGGCCGCGAGGCAGCACACAGCAGCCAGACCAAGCTTTCCCTTGGAAATCTTCTTCATTTTATACATCCCATATTCAACCGCGACACCGCAGTCTAACCACCCTATAATTTACCATCCCCGCAAGCATTTTTAACAACATTCAAAACAAATTCCATTGACGTTTTGTCCATACGCAAGCCCCCGGCATAAAACCGGGGGCTGATTGCGAGAGAGAAGCTAGAAACTCATTACAGAAGGTCGAACGAGCGGGAATCTACTCCACGCGGGCCATGAACTTGTTGCTGCCGTCCACCTGCTTGAGCATGTAGGCGCCCTGCCTGTAGCCCGCAGCCTTCAGGACGCGGGAGGCGTTCTTGCCGGCAAGTTCCACCTTGCCGAGCATCTTGCCCGAAAGGTCGAACACGCGGTAATAGGCGGAGCTGCTCACATGGAACTTGAGGCCTTCCGAAAGCGCGGTGGTGCCGATCGGTTCCGGGTCGGTCGCATTCTTGCCTTCCACGAAGGTGAAGTAGTCCACGTCGAACCAGTCGCCGGTCACCGTCATGCGGAGGATATGCTTGCCCGCGGTCAGCGAAACGTTCGCCTGCACCTTGGCGTAGTCGTCGAACGAGCCTTCGACTTCCGTCTTCGAGGCGAGAATCGTCTCGGTAATATCTTCCCCGTCAACAGACATCACGAAGCCTGCATTCTGGTTGTCGGTCGCAACGGCGGCAAAGAACGTGTAGTCGCCCGTCTTCGCGACATCGACCGTGTATTCGAGCCATTCACCCGACTGGTTGTAACCCACGATAATCCCGGTCGCATTCGCGTAAAGGTCAACAGACGGAGCATCGTCCTTGCGGTAGTTGACCTTCGCGGAATCAGCAGCACTCTTCGCCTTTTCGAAACCGTGGTTCTCGGAATCGTTGTCGCTGTACGAATCGTTGCCCGCGCCGTAACCCGGCACGTCGAAGTCTTCGGCCTGGATCTTGCCCGGGATTGCCCACACCTTGCCGCCGAACGGCTGCTGCGGTTCGGGCTCGCGCTTGGTGCCCTGGAATTCCCATTCGAGAACGCCCATGGTAGAATCCTTGCCATTATTCTTGAACACGAAGAACAGCTGGTCCACAACGCCGGTAAGGCCCGTCATGGCACAGTCATTGTCCGTGAAAGTCATGTTGTTGCTGGTCTTTGCCAGTTCGCAAGTACCGGCAAGCGTACCGGTAGCACTGCCCTTGTGAATTTCAATCTTGTTGCCGTCGCCCACGTTCGCGGCCTTGATGCGGAGGTTCTCGGCACCGTTACCGAAATCCACGCCACTCACGCGGATCCAGGATTCGCTACGGCTCGTGAGCGGCAAGAGCACGTGCTTGACCGGCTGGCCCTTGGTCCAGTCCGTGCGGCTGCGGATATTCATCTGCTTGGAGCTCGTGGTCGCCTTGTAGGTCCTGTACGGGTCAAAGTTCTTGATCTGCTTCGGGCCTTCGCGGGTGAAGGTGAGCTTGTTCATCTTGTCGCCATTCCAGGTGAGTTCGTCAATGGACACGCTTCTGTGGTTTTCGTAGTTCGGGTTTTCGGAACGCACGCCAGCCTGAGTCGTTGCGGCCGGATGGTTGTCGGAAGTCACCAGGCGACGGTCATGGTAAACCGCATACCACTTGTCCTTGAACGGAGCAAAACCATGGTGGTTGTTGCCGCCTTCGCCGTGAGCGTCGGGCACAGAACCGATGCCCGGAATGACCTGCCCCACATAGTTGTAGGGACCCATGATCTTGTTGGACGTACCGTAATCAATAATCTGGCTACGGTTGTTGAAACTCAAGTAATAGGTGCTTCCCTTCTTGTGCAGGTACGGCGCCTCGAAAGAATTCGGCAACTGGACACGCGTAAGGGAATTCTTGTCCATGGTAATCTTGCCGTTGCTTTCGGTAAACTTGATAATGTCGAAGTTGTTACCGTAAGGACGCTGATTGCTTTCGCCACCGCCAAAAATCACGTAGCCCGTGCCGTCGTCATCGAAGAAAATGCCCGGGTCAAAGCAGTGCGCGATACCGTCACAGCCGCCAATAACGCTGTTGTTGCCGCCGGCAATCCTGTTCACGCCATGAGACGCCTGAATCGGGTCTGTATAGGGGCCATCGATTGCCGGGGCGGTAATCATGCCCACGCCGCTCGCTCCATCGGGGTAAACGATATAGACCTTACCGTTCTTGACGGCAATGCCCGAGGCCCAGGTGTTGTTCGGATAGTTGCCGAATTCGCGCCTGGAGCGGAAAATCATGCCGTGGTCGGTCCAGTTCTTCATGTCTTCGGAAGTGAAGGCGTAAAGGCCGACAATATCGTAGTTCCAGTTCGTCTGGTTGTTGTAGTCGTCCACATCGGTCAAGATGTAGAAGGTATCACCATCGGAGGCGCAAGAAGGGTCCGCCAGATAGTGGTAAGAGGAAATCGGATTGTCGGCAAGGCCGAAGGTTGCAAGACCTGCCCCAAGACACAGCGCGCCCACGCTTTTCCACACACTCATATCAACTCCTTTTTGGGGAAAGCCCGCACCATAATCCAAACAGTGCAGCCATCCCATACACTTATAAAATACCTTTGCAAATAGAAATCGGAGCCCCGCCGAACGCAGAACTCATTGACAAATTGTCAAAAGAAAGCCCGACGCACATTCGCACGTCGGGCATCTCCTGATAAAAAAGCTCTATCAATCTTCCGGTTTCACGGGCACAAACTTGCTGTAGCCGTAGACCTCGATATCATCGATCCAGAACTCGCCGCCGGTGCCACCGAAGATGGAGATATCGGTAATGTTATGCTTCACCGCATCCCAGCCAAGGTTACCACCGATATTGTTGCTGTCGGCCTCAAGGAAGCCTGCGGGAGTCACCACGTAGCGGTTCCAAACAGTGTCCACATCCAGGTGCACCCAAGCCTTGCCACTTTCCAGTTCGGACGTGCTGTCGACATTCAGGTCAAGCGAGAAGGAGATATAAGGCGACTTGTCGGAATCAGTCGGAACACTGGCCCGCGCCCAGAACACGATGGAATCGAGATTGCTCATATCGACCATGCCGCCAAGGGCACGGCCCATCAGCACCCAGTTGTATGCGGAATCATTTACACATGTGAAATGCGCAGCCTTGCCATCCCGGCCAAGGCCGGCATCCACAATTTCAATGCTTCCATCCGCATCTTCCGAATGCTGGACCTTCCATGCATCAATTTTCCCTTCGAAATCCTCAAAGACAAACGACGGGAGAGAATCGTGCGGCCGCACGTCAATGACAATAACGTTTTCCCGACCTGCAGTAACGGTCGCTACCGTAGATCCGAGCTTGCGCACGACCTTGACCTTGCCCTTCTTGCCCTTCTCGTCGACCACCGAGCTGTCCGACTGGACATAGGCGACCATCTCGAAGAAGCCCGCCGGGAGCGATTCGAACTCGAAATTGCCCATGCCATCGGCGGTGACGCTATAATCGAGGCCCTGAACCGCCACTGTCACTTCGGATGCGTCCGCGTCGTCTTCGACAATCACCTGTCCGGAAACGGCACCGGGCTTACCCAGGTGCAAGGACACACGGCCACCGTCAGTCTGCCACGACCTGTAGTTGAACTTGGACGCGCCCTTCAGGGAATCATTCCTGGCTTCGACGATATAGCTGCCATAGCCAAGGTTGTTCAGGATGAGGGTTCCAGTCGAATCCGTCTCGAAGTTCATGTTTTCTTCCACAAAGGAACCTTCAACGGAATCGGCCCCGGACAGGTAGCTGTCGGGACGAACAATAACGCTTACGCGCGCCGCGGGAGTCCCATCGGCAAGCTGTACAGAAAGCGCTATAGAATTTTCTGTTTCAAGCGAAGAACCGGCGAGATCGTCTCCCGATCCGCCAGTACATGCGGCAAGGATTCCACCCAGTGCCGCTATCCCAAATTTCCACACCCTGCACATCATTTTTTATCTCCTGCGCCTTCCCCCATTATAGCATTTTCAGGAAAGCCCCCTTTTCGGGCAACCGGGTAAAATGCCATTGAAAGTTGCATAACGCGGTCGGAATTCTTGGATTCGTCAACCCGTTTCTGCACTAACCTGCGGAATTCCCTCAACATATCGCCCAAATCCTCGAAGCAGGACTGGTCCACGGAGAGAGTGAGTGTGGATACGTTGCGTTCGGAAACGGGAACGTTATCCAGGGAATCGCTGGCAAGCGCGAGCACCTGCCGCTGGAAGTTGCGGACCGCCTTGGCCTTTTCGGGACCGCCCACCGTGAGGTGCGCATCCGTAAGCGCCAATCTGCCGCTCGCGAGTTTCTTTACGAGTCCAACTTCCTTCAAAATCTCGATAGCCTCGTTGACCTGGTCCTCCGTAATCGGGGGGCAGATGTCCTTCGCTATCTGCTTCACGTTCACCACGCCGCCGTTCAAATCCAGGTAGGCGCGCACGGCGGGAATCCACCAGTTCTCGAGCAGCTTGAGTTCGGCCGCCTGGAGACTATGGCGTTCCACGTCGCGAAGGGAAAGCGCCTTCGCCATCAATTCTTCTTTCTTAGCCTTGTCCTTGCTTACCGCAGCCGAGAACAGCAGGTCGAAGTATTCGGCCTCGCGACCGCTCAGCGCCAGAATTTCCTTGGCAGCCTGCAACGCATGGGCGGGAAGGTGCTGTTTCTTCTGCAGCACACGGTAGAGGTAGCTGGAATCGAGTCCCAGCTTGTCGCCCATCATGCGGTAGCTGTAGAAGGGCATCTCCGCCTTGCGGCGTTCGTAGTAGTCCTTCAAGAAGTCGCGGTAGTCCGCTATGTCCGAAAAAGTAACCATCAACTATAAAATACCTATTGCAAGGTAGAAAAATTTACATTCCTATCCATCTTTCATTGACTTTTTGTCCACAACCGATATGACATTCGTCACAAAAAGCGCCCAAAAACCCGCTTTTCGAGGCATTTCGCCCCATTTTTTCGTTTTTTCGCCATAGACACGCCGGCTTTCCCTCTTTTTTCTAATATGTAAAAATAAACCATTTTTTTGCAACCTGCGACATTCCGCATACATCAAAATAAGGTATGAACGACAAAGTGATTCTCCAACACCTGAAGGAAGGCAGCCGTGAAGCCCTGGCCATGCTATGGCAGGACCAGAGCGGCAACGTACTGAATCTCGCCTTCAGGATGCTGAAGGACCGCGACCAGGCCGAAGACATCCTCATGGACGTGTTCGTACAGGTACCGAAGGCCGTGCAAGGGTTCCGCGGGCAGGCTGCGCTCAACACATGGCTCTACAGGCTCACCGTAAACGCATGCCTCATGAAGCTGCGCGCACAGAAGCGCCACCGCGATCTCGAAGAAGAGAAGCTCGGCACCATCATCGAGGAGGCCATCGGCAAGCCGGACCCGCAAGACGAAAGCTATGACGCCGAGCTCCTGGAAAAGGGGCTCTCGCAGCTGCCGGCAGAAACGCGCAGCATGCTCTGGCTCAAGGACGCCGAGGATCTCGACGTGAAGGACCTCGCCGAGATCTACGAAATGCCTGAAGGCACCATCAAGGCGAGGCTGAGTCGCGCAAGGCACTTCGTAAGGGACTTTGTAAAGGAACGTATAAAGGAGCGTAAGAATCATGGCTGACAAACTTGACTTCTCCAAGTTCGAAAGGCTTGCCCCCAGGGAAGATTCCTGGGCCAAAGTCTGCGAGCGACTGGACGCGGAAGCGGACGCCGTTTCTGCATCCAAGTTCATTTCCATCAAGAGCTGGTACAGCGCCATCCCGATAGCCGCAAGCCTTGTGCTTATAGGCCTCACAGCGCTTCTTCCCGCCATCAGCAACCAGGCCGAATCTACCGATATCGTCGCCATCGATCGTTCGGCCCCGTCCGAAGTCCTGAGCTGGTATTCCAGCTTGGGCAACTCGACTAGCGACGAGTTCGAAACTTTCGAGGAAACGGTCGGCTTCAGCTATTTAACCAAGGAGTAATACCATGAAAGGATCCAAACTTTTCATCGCAAGCCTTGTCGTGCTTGCTCTTTCCCTCGGGTTCTTCCTGGGGAACTTCTGCGGCAGGTGCAACACTTGCTGCAACAAGGCCGAAACATTCCAGTGCGAACGCCACGGAAAGATGCCGCCTCCCGGACCGCACCACCACGGCGACTTCCACAAGGGGCCGCACGAACATCATGGTGATTTTGGCAAGAGACCCGACGGGCCCAGGTTCAAAGGCCGCATGAATCCGGCAGTCATCGATTCCGTACTGGAAGTGACCCCGGAACAGAAAGCCGCTCTCGACGCCAACCGTGCGAAGGGAGACTCTATCTTCAGGGAACTGAGGACTCAGAAGCACGACGCCGAAAAAGCACTTGGCGAAGCCCTCGAAAAGAATGACGCCGCTGCCATCGAAGCGGCAAAGGCAAAAGTCCTCGACGCGGACAGATCCCTGCTCGAGCACCGCATCAACGGAGTCGCCGCGCTCGGCAAGGTTCTCTCCCAGGAACAGCTCGAAAAGTTCAACAAGTTCCGCAAGGAACAGATGAAAAAGTTCCGCGAAGAGCGCAAGGAACGGCGCCACGGCGACAACCCGCCTCCCCCGGCAAAACCGTAGCGCACCACATAGCCGAATCCATTTCCGGCAAGCAACAAAAGCCTCGGCAGTACCCGCCGGGGCCTTATTTTATAAGAAACACGAAGAGCGATCCGCTATTCGAGGGTCAGAATGTCGCTGAATCCGGTCACGTCGAAAATTTCGCGGATTTCCGGACCCGCATTCTTGATGACCATGGAGCCCTGCTTGTTCATGACCTTCTGGGCCGCAAGCAGAATGCGGAGGCCCGCCGAAGAAATGTAGGCGAGCTTTGCGAAATCGAACACGAGGCTCGTGATACCGTCCAGCTTTCCCTGGATCTCGGCATCGAGCTGGGACGACGTCAGCGTATCCAGGCGCCCTTCGAGAGCGAGAGTCAGGGTTGCGTCTTGCTGTGTTTTGACTATCTGCATGATAACCTCACTAAGTTGTTGCCGTTTAAAGTTTCTTTGTAATGGTGAGAATGTTCTTGCTTCCATCGCGACGGTAAGCCACATCGTCCATCGTCTTCTTCACGATGAACAATCCAAGCCCGCCGATGCTGCGTTCCTCTGCCGAGAGCGTCACATCGGGTTCCTTCGCGCTAGTCGGATCGTACGGGCTTCCGCCATCGATAAAGCTGAGACGCGCCATCAGGTGGGACTTGCATGTCTCGACCGTCAACGTCACCTGGTTCGCGCCCGAGAACTTGACGATATTGCTGAAGATTTCGTCAATAGCGACATCGATCTGCATCTGCGACTTCATGGAGCCACCCAAAGGTTCGAGCACCTGTTCCACGAACTGCGTCAGGGAAGGCTGGTTTTCGAGTTTCGCATCCACGACAATTTCGTGCTTTTCCCACTCGTTATCCTTGGAACCGATGAACTGCACCGCAAGCATGGTAATGTCATCGAACTGCGGAGCGCCGTTCACGAATTCATCGATACGTTCCTTCACGAAATGGCATGCACCGACAGGAGGACGGTTGCCGCTTTCCGAAAGGGCCTTCTGCAGTCCCACCGTTCCGAACATCACTTCCTCGGCATTCGTCGCCTCGGTTACGCCGTCGGTGTAAAGGAACAGCATGTCGCCCGGAGCAAGGTCCAAAGACTGCTGCTTGTAGGTCGTCTTTTCGTCGGCTGCGAGCACGAGTCCCGACTTGCTCTTCACATATTCCACGGTCCCGTCCTTGTGGCGGATCGCCGGAGGGTTATGCCCAGCCGATGCAAAGTCCACATGGCCGGTACGCAAGTCCAGGATTCCCATCCACGCGGTCACGAACATGACGGACTTGTTCCGTCGCGCCAGCTCGTAGTTCGTCTCCTCGAGGATTTCCGTAACCGACCGGAGATGCATGGCCACGGTGCGGATTACGATGCGGGACACCATCATGAGCAACGCCGCCGGGACACTCTTGCCCGAAGCGTCGCCCACCACAACGGCGAGGTGATCCTCGTCAATCTTGAAGAAATCGTAGAAGTCGCCGCCTACTTCCTTCGCAGGCTGCATGAACGGGGCCAGCGAATGCCGGCTGTCGCAGCAGTTTTCTTCGGATTCGTCTTTCGGGAGGATTCCCATCTGGATGCTGTGGGCGAATTCGAGTTCGCGTTCGATACGGTCGAGCCCTTTCTGCTTGTCGACAAATTCCTTTAGCGAAGAACGCATGTCGACAAACGCATCCGCAAGCTGCGAGATTTCGTCTTTGCCCTTGACTTCGGGAATCTCGGTATCAAAATCGCCATGGCCCAGCTTCTCGGCGGCGGCCGCCAACGTTTTTAGCGGACGCGAGACGCGGAAGGTGATAACGAGGATTATGACGAGCATGATCAAATAGCCACCGGCACTAATCCACGCAAACACATGGTTCACGGAGCGCTGCTCTTCGAGGAAGGATTCGGCAGGCCACACGATCATGAATGTCCAGTCAATCGTTTCCATCGCCGTGAAATAGATGGCCGCCTCGTCGCCTTCGAACGAGGAACCCAGGAACAGCCCGCTCTTCATGCTGCTCACCGCCTTCTCGAATTCGTCGAACCGCTTGCGCGATGCGCTCTTCGAGATGGAACCAAAATTTTCCTTGAAAGTGATTTCGTCCTTCGGATGCGCGATTACCATATTGCTTGCCGAGAGTACGACCGCATAGCCGTTGTTCGAGACGGGAATGCTCGCCACCATGTCCTTGAGGAATGCGATGGAAATGTCGACGCAGAGGACACCCGCAAACTGCTTCTGGCCCGACGCGGATGTGCTGAAAATCGGAGTCGTGTAGATGACGATGGGTTCCTTGATAAACTGGCCGATGAACGGTTCCTGCCAGATTCCCTTCATGCTATCGCGGGTGCTCGTATACCAGGTCGTCTCCTGGTAATTGCCGCCGTCCGTAATGACATTCCCGTTTTCCGTGTAATGCGCGAGCCGCATGTATTCACCTTCGGGAGCACCCTTAGGAGCCATGCCCGGTTCATAGGCGACAACCACCGCCAGCACCTGGGGCACCGTCGCGCGCACGCCCGAAAGCGACCTCAGCAAGAAGTCGTCGAGTTCGGTTCCTGCAAGTTGCTGGTCGCCAATCTTCACCGCCAGTTCCTCGCCGAAGTTTCGACAAGAACCGAACAGGTTGTTTATGACGGCCACGTTCGCGCGGCTGATTTCTTCGCCCTTCTGCAATAGCAGACGCGACATGCGCTCCTGAATCTGCGAGCTTCCGAAACCGAACAGGGCCGCGAACACGACGCTGATTCCCAAGAGAATCATCGCCGACTGCTTGAACGCCAACCCATGAAAATTAATCTTCATTTCCAAACCTCAAAGGAATCAACTATTCGCCGCTTCCATAAAAGCTAGTTTTTTCGCTCTGCCGTAAAGGTGTTCCGCCCTGCTGCGGTTGACTTCGGACGGGCCATTCAGTTCGTCCAGGCAGCGCGTCAGCTCGAGAACTCCGCCGCCGCGTTTGAGGACGTGGACCGCACAGAGGTTCACCACCGCAAGCGAAGAGTTGATGATATCGAGATCCGTATTGGCAAGCTGGAACGCTGCCAGCTGGTAAGCATCCTCGGAATTTTCCTTTATCATTTTTTCGATATCCCCCAGGGTCTTGAAGCCGAGGAACAGGAAAAGTTTCAGATACCCGACCAGCGAAGTCTCATGGATTTCGGCCTGGTTGATAGACGCAATGCGATTGTTCAAGGAATCGAACGGCCGCAGTTCCAGGTAGTTGCCAAAGGAATCCCCGTCCAGCGGCACCTCGTCAAATTTTCCGGAACGCACCAGCGACTGAACATGGCGCCTGTAGTTGTTGATCCCCGTACGGATAGCGCAGAACTGTTCGTCCGCAAGTTCGAGCATTCCCGCAAGGCGGTTTATGTTGCGCAGGTATTCCTTGGGCACTTCGAACCCGGACTTGTAGCCCGTATCGTGGTCGAGCACCGACCACACATGTTGCAGCGCAGTTCGCATCTGGACTTCGAAGCGGATATCGTTCAGCTCGGGGTATGCGGGATCTTCAAAGAGCGCCCTTGGAACGCGGCATATGTAATGGAGCGAGCTGTAGCCAAAGCTGTGGATGTCGTGCATCTTGCGCTTGTCGATGCTGTTTTCCCAGTCGATTTCGAAAATCTCTCCCACGAGAGCTGCAATCTTGTCGACCTCGTCGCTGTAGAACGTGATGACGCGGACGCCCAGTATGTCGGTAAGGTCCGAAAGGCTAGAATACTTTCCCGCCTTGCGTTCGAGCTTGCCCGCGAGACTGTCTTCCGCCTTGATTCTCGCTTCGAGCGCATTGATGTAGATGCTGTTGGAGGCGATACTTTCCGAAAGAATGTTTTTCACCACCTGCAAAAGCTTTTCGAATGTCGCATGTTTTTCGCGGTATTCTTCGAGAATCATGGTCTCCCTGGGAGGAAGCCCGTAATCGGCCACATCTTTCTTTTCCATCATACGCCTCCAAAAACTTTTTCGATTGTCCCGGTAAACTCCTTATAGGCAAAGGTCGCGTCGAGACTCGAAAGCGCACGGGCGAGCCCGCGGAAATGCCATTCGTGCGAAGCCTTGTCCTTGACGCAGAACAGGTCCCACACCTTGTCGCCAATGGCTTGGTAGTCGCGGTAAATGGCACGGATATTGCTCAACTTGTCGGCGAGCGCAACGATTTTCACGTCGTTTGCAGCCGTCGAGAGACGGTCGATAGCCTCTTCCTTGCGGAGCCTCCAGCTTTCCTCGCGGCTCTTGCCCGGAAATTCCACGTCCGATTCCGCCTCGACAAGGCTTGCGACGCGCTTGCCGAATTCGCGTTCGATTTCCCGGAACGTGACCGCGGTATCTTCGACAGTATCGTGCAGGACCGCTGCGGCCAGGAGTTCCTGGTCGTTAGTCATGGTAGCGGCAATGGAGACGGCCTCCAGCGGATGGACAATGTAGGGAAACCCCTTGCCCTTGCGTTCAACGCCCTGGTGAGCCTTTACGGCAAAAACAATCGCCTTGTCAAGTAATGAAGTATCCATGTTCATAATGTAATAAAATTTCTATATTTAGCTCCGCAACAATAACCGCTTTTGCGGAAAGGATTAATCTATGTCGAAACTGACTGATTCTCAGGAATGGAAGGCCCTCGAGGCCCACGCCGAAGTCGCCAAGACTTGGCACATGAAGGAACTCTTCGCGAAGGACCCGGCCCGTGCCGAGAAGTTCAGCCTGGAAGCCTGCGGACTCTTCCTGGACTACTCCAAGAACATCATCACCGACGAAACTATGGCCAAGCTCCAGGACCTGCTCAAGTCCGCCAACTTCGAAGACATGCGCAAGAAGTACTTCGCCGGCGAAAAGATTAACACCACCGAAAAGCGCGCCGTGCTCCACACCGCTCTCCGCTACAAGGGTAATGACCCGATTTGCGTCGACGGCAAGGACGTGATGCCCGAAGTCCGTGCGGTCCTCAAGCATATGGAAGACTTCACCCACCTCGTCCGCAGCGGCAAGTGGAAGGGCCACACCGGCAAGTCCATCAAGTACGTGGTGAACATCGGTATTGGCGGCTCCGACCTCGGCCCGGTGATGGTCACCGAAGCCCTCAAGCCCTATGCAGACAAGCCGATTGCCGGCGAATACTCCCCGGAAGTTTACTTCGTTTCTAACATCGACGGCACCCACATGGCCGAGACCCTCAAGAAGGTGAACATCGAAGAAACGCTCTTCATCGTCGCTTCCAAGACCTTCACCACTCTTGAAACCATGACCAACGCCGAAACCGCGAAGGCCGCAGTTCTCAAGGCCTTCAATGGCGATGAAAAGTCCATCGCCAAGCACTTCGTGGCGCTCTCCACCAACACCGAGGCCGTCGCCGCTTTCGGTATTGACACTGCCAACATGTTCGAATTCTGGAACTGGGTCGGCGGCCGCTACTCCCTGTGGTCTGCCATCGGCCTCTCCATCGCGCTCCGCATCGGCTTCGAGAACTACATGAAGCTCCACCAGGGCGCTTACGAAATGGATCAGCACTTCAAGACCGCCCCGGCCGACAAGAACATGCCGGTGATCCTCGCCCTCATCGGCGTGTGGTACAACAACTTCTTCGGTGCTTCCAGCTACGCGATGCTCCCGTACGACCAGTACCTGCACCGCCTGGCCGCCTACTTCCAGCAGGCCGACATGGAATCCAACGGCAAGACCGTTGACCGCGACTCCAAGCGCGTGAACTACCAGACCGGCCCGATCCTCTGGGGTGAACCGGGTACGAACGGCCAGCACGCCTTCTACCAGCTCATCCACCAGGGCACCAAGATGATTCCTTGCGACTTCATCGCCCCGGCCAACAGCCACAACAAGGTCGGCGACCATCACCAGAAGCTGCTCAGCAACTTCTTTGCACAGCCCGAAGCCCTGATGAACGGCAAGACCCTCGCTCAGGCCCAAGAAGAACTCCGCAAGGACGGCAAGAGCGAAGAAGAAATCGCATTCCTCGCCCCGCACAAGGTGTTCGAAGGCAACAAGCCGACCAACAGCATCATGATGGACTACGTTTCTCCGGAAACGCTCGGCGCCCTCATCGCCATGTACGAACACAAGATCTTCACCCAGGGCGTTATCTGGAACATCAACAGCTACGACCAGTGGGGTGTTGAACTCGGCAAGCAGCTCGCGAAGAAGATTCTTCCGGAACTGGCCAAGGCCGACGCCGAACTGAACCACGACAGCTCCACCAACGGGCTCATCAAGTGGTTCAAGGCCCACCAGGCCTAACGCGGCATCGTTCGAATTCAAGAAACCGCATCCGTAGGGGTGCGGTTTTATTATATATTTAGGCAGGAGTGTATCTGGGAATTCGGAGATTGTATGAAAAACATCAAACTGGTTCCCCTCTGCGTAGCTGCCGCGTTTTCGTTTTCGCAGGCAGTCCTGGATCTGCCCAATGCACAACCGAAGGTCGACGAATCCTACTGGAAAGCCGCACTCGACAGCACCTGGCAGGGCCTAATCCGCCGAAACATCGACCCCTACACCGAAGGCAAGGGCCTCATCCACAGGCCTAAGAGCGAGACCCCGGGTGACGCAGTAAGCGAGGCCGTCGGCTACGGCATGCTGGTCGCCCTATATGCAAACGACCAGGAGCACTTCAACAGCATCTGGGATACCGCCAACGAAAAGATGTGGGGCGGCTGTTATTACAACTGGCAGATGGATCCCAGTGGGAAAATCAGCGGAATGGGTGCAGCGACAGACGCCGAAGAGGACGTGGCCCTCGCCCTCATTTTTGCAGACAAACTTGTATCCGCCGGCAAATGGAAGCCATACACCTCGACCAAGTTCAATTACGGCTACGCCGACCACGCCAAGAAAATCCTTGACTGCATGTGGGACACCAAGCAGGTCACGAGCAGCGGGATCCTAGCCCCAGGCGCAGGATGGGGAGGCGACGCCTTTGTCAATCCGGGCTATTTCTCGCCTGCATGGTATAGGATCTTCGCGAACTTCGACAGCAACGGTGACCGCTGGAACATGGTTGTCGAAAAGACTTACGAAATCCTCGCGAACAGCCCCGGTTACAGCATGGGCATGATTCCCGACTGGATGCAGCCCAATGGCAAGTGGGCCGGGAGCCTCGGCTACAACGCCTACTTCAACAGCCGCGCCTTCTTCAAGGACGCCATCCGCATCCTCTGGCGCGTAGCCATTGATGCCGTATGGTTCGACGAGCCTCGCGCAAAGGCGTTCCTCAAGAATTCCCTCGCTTTCATCAACGACAAGGGAGGCGCCGAAGCGTCCAATTTCTATCAAATTGAGAATCCGGGCGAGCTCTTGCCCGCCGATGATATCTGGACCGACTTCAACGACAGCAAGAACAAGGATACCTGGCGCTACCGCAGGGAACATAGCCACCTGACCGTCGGCATGTGGGCGACGGCTGCCCTTGCCGTCGGCGAATCGAAAGACCGCATCGCATTCAGCGAAGAACTCGGCAAGTTCTATGAAGGTGGAGACTACTTCGGAAACGCCGTCGACCCCACCGGCGGAATCGAGGACACGCTCCACAACGAAATGTATTTCGACCAGTTCCTCGCCTGGTTCGGAGCCTCGATGATGAGCGGGACCTTCATGAACGTGATTGACGCCATCGACAACCCGAAATCGGCGACTCCGGGCGATTCATCTTCCTTGACGCCCCGCAAGTCCGAAAGCATTTTGCCAAAACGCTTTGCATCGAGCAGTCTTGAAGTCAACCGCCTCGGAAACGGAGTCCTTTTCTCGCTCCCCGAAACGGCTTCCTGGCACATTTACGATATGAACGGCCATGAAATGGCTTCGGCCAAAGGCAAGGAATTCCTGTGGAAGGAGTCCCGCAAGGGAGTCTACATGGTGAAGGCGACAGGAACTGGATTCAACTTCACAAAGAAAGTATTCCTACGCTAGATTCCCTATCGCCCGGCATCTGATGCCATAAACTAGTGCAGGCGATGACCGCGGAGGTCATAGCGCCTGCCGTTTTTCTCGACGACAAGCTTGAAATCCTTCACGCGGAGGCGTGGCGTTGCATCACCCTGCATTGCGGCAGGCACAACCTCGCGAATTGCGGTAGTCGCGCTGGAACTGGCCGGATTCCACGGGTTCCACTGCGAGGAGCTGGACTGCGTCGGCTGCCACTGCGAAGAGCTTGAAGCAGGCACCGCGCTAGAAGAACTAGAGCCCTGCGGGGCGGAACTGGACGAAGACTGCGCCGTCACATTTTTCCTTGCGACTCCTGCAGCGGCAAAGTCGGGAGCGAAGCCCGCGTTTATCGCCTCGAGAGCGCCCGCCAAGTAGGCAAGCGGGGCATTCCAGTTGATAGCGACCTCGTTCGTTGCATAACTGCAGCGCTGGTCGGTATAGGCCGTTGCTGCCTGACCTGTCCTGTAGTCGGCGCACTTCCATTCTGCAGCGGAGCCGACATCCTCGCCACCGGGCTGCGGGCCACCCACGAGCATTCCCGGGATAGGCTCAGTTACGTTATCCGAAGTACTCGGGCGGTGGTGCGGCATCATCGGAGACTTGGTGCCATAACCCGTCACAAAAGACATGTCGAGCGGGTTCTTGCCGAGCAGGTAATCGAGCACCTTGAGCGCTGCGGCATAATACTTCTCGTCGCCGGTGAGGTAGTAGGCATGCAAGAGCCATACGCCCTGATTGGAGGCCACGGCGTTTGAACCCCACACAAAATCGTCCTTCGCCATCACCACGCCAAAACCGGACTTGGTGCGGTTCACGAATCCGTCGGCGGTTGAAAGGATTTTCTGCTTGGCCTCGCCCGCATCACTAAAAACAGACGCGTGAGTCGCCTTGCCGTAGGTGGCAATTCCCTTCATGTCGCCCCAGTAGGAGATGTACTCCGTGGTACCCGACTGCTTGTACGACCCGTCGTTTGTCGTAATGGCAAGTTCCGTACCGGCGAAAAGTTTCTCGTCGCTCGCATTATCGCCTTCATAGGCACCGGTCGACACGTCGGACGGGTTTGCCGTGAAGTGCACGTTCATGTTGTTCGAGCCCCAGGCATAGGCCTTCTTCGCCGCCTCCAGGCACTTGTTCGCGTAATTCGAATCGAACGGCTTGTACACGCGGGCGGCAACAGCCATCACGCCCGCAAAGTCAAAAGCGGCCTCGGCGCTCTTGCCGATAACGTAAAGCTTCAGGTTGTCCTGCGCGGGCATCACGTCGCCCGGGAACCCGAGAGACGTAAGCTTGTGGTACACACTGCCGTCATTCGCCTGCATGGTAAGCATCCAGTCCAGGTTCCACTTGATTTCGGCAAGCAGGTCCGGGAGGCTGCCCTCTGCAGGGATATTCCACTTGAGGCTCTTGAAGTAATTCGGGAAGTGCTCGTAAAGCGAGAGAAGCGTGTAGGTGGTAATGCCCGAGTTCACGATATAGCGGCCGTAGTCGCCTGCATCGTACCAGCCCTTGGTAGACTGGATAGAGCCCGAACCGGCGGAGTTATGGAGTTCCACCGTAGAATTCGTGTGCCCCGCGGCACGGCTCCACTTGCCTGCATACTGACTCTCGAGAGCCATCGATGCACGCTGGTAGTAGAACCACTTGGCGGCAGCCTTGAGCACGTCCTCGAACGTGTTATCCTTGACCACCAAATCCTGGCGGAGTACCTGTCCGCCCACCTTGATGGAGTACTTGCCTGCGGTCTTGAGTTCGGAGAAATCCACGAGCTGAACATTCTGCCCGCTCGCATCCCAGTAAGATGCTGCCCCCGGAGTCACGGAAAGGGCCGTCTGGCCAGACGCGTTCACGATTTCGACATTGCCCGAGGCGCCCACCAGCGAGAACTGCTTGGGGTCGGAAGGGCGGTAACCCACCTGGTTTATGTAGGCATTGGCTGCAAAGGCCGTCGAAACACCGGCGGCAACGGTCGCGGAAAGCACGACCAACTTGATTCTATTCGTTTTCAAAACATCCTCTCTTGCGCAAGAAAAGTTGTCATACACCTGAACACAATATAAGGAAAGGCGGCCCGTATAGGACCGCCTATTAAAGAATTATAAACCAAACTGTATCAAGTGCTTTACTTTTTCACAAACCGGGACACATCCCGCCTGCCCGCGGCAGTCCTTGTGACCACGTAATAGACGCCCGGCCTGAGCGAACTCTTGTCGAGCACGGAAGAACGCGAGACCAGGGTCCCGTCCAAGGCGAAAACATCGTAAGTCACCGGATCCGCGCCAAGCGAACGCAGGAGTGGCAACGCATCCGGAAGAGTATCGTACACGATTCCCGGCGGGACCGTATCTGTCTTTGCCGTATCCTGGGCCGAGGTGTCCGGCGGCGTCACGACAGCCACAGCGGCCTTCGCCTCGCGCGCCTTGTCGAGGAAGGCGACCGCCTTGTCCAAGTTCTCTTTCGCATTCATCTTGTCGCCGCCATGGGAGCCTCCAGACACCTTGATAAATTCCGTTACCACGTTGTGGTTCTTGAGGGAATCGTAGAGTTCCTGGCTCTGCTCTATATTCACGATATTGTCGGACGTTCCGTGGAACATGATTACCGGCGGATCGTCGTCACTCGCGTAGTAGGGTGAACTCGCGACCATCCACTTGTCCTTGTTCCCTTCGCGTTCTACACCGATGAAGGCACCTTCCATGGTTCCGGAGCCACCCATGCTGATGGGGTTCATCGTGTAGATGTCTGTCGGAGGGGACCAGAGCACGGCACCGTCGACGCAGCTGCTGAACGTGGTGTACTCGCCGAGGTCTCCGACCAGATCGACAGTCACCGAACCGGACTTGCCCTCTTTCAAACCGCATGTCGTCGCGGTGAGGCTCGAAAGGTGGCCACCCGAGGAGAACCCGGACACGGCCACAAAATTCGTATCGAACTTGTACTTGGCCGCATTGCCACGAACAAAACGCACCACGGCCTTGATGTCGTGCAGTTGTGCCGGATACTTGGCATCGCTTGCCGAGCGATGGTTCGGCGTCACTACCGCATACCCCGCCTTGGCGTAAGCAGAGCAGATGGTACCCAAGTCCGCAGAGCCCTTGTAGTTGTTCATGCTCCAGGCACTTCCGTAGGTGTGGATGACCACCGGATACGGCCCCTCCGTATCCTTGGGAATATAGATGTCCAGCGTATGGTAGGTTTTTCCGTCGCCCACGTAGTTCACATCAGCAGTTTTTTCCGCATTCGCAACGGTAGATCCATTTTGCGGGCCGCCGAAACCACCGTTGTTTCCGCCACCCCAGTCGCCCCACTGGGCAAATGAAGACACGGCAACAAACAAGCCTGCCGCCATAACCAAACTTTTCATTTCTGACTCCTTTTGGGGCTCCTTTTTTCGAACCACAACATAAATTTACCCCCCAAACACGAGCCTTTCACAAAAAGGAACGATATTTTGTTGTATAAAAGAACAACCCTTTTGCCGTTTTCAGGGCAAAAGGGCCATTCAGGATAACACGCCTTTGTAAAATTACTTTATCAGCGAAGCGGTGAGCCTGCGGGCTTCGGCGTCGGCGTCAAGAACCTGGTCGAGCGTCAGGTGGCCGGTCACATTGGGGGCCTTTTCCATCACCATTTCCACGTATTTCGGGATATCGGTGAACTTGAGGTTTCCCTTGAGGAAGCGGTCGACGAGCACCTCGTTTGCGGCATTCATCATGGAGGGCACGATACCGCCACGGCGGCCCGCCTCGAACGCGAGGGCAAGGCAACGGAACTTCTTGAAATCCGGTTCAAAGAACGTGAGCTTTGCAAGCGTCGGCAGGTCGAGGCGCTTGGTTTCGAGACGCAGACGGTCGGGCCACGTGAGCGCCACCTGGATGGGGATGCGCATGTCGGGAGCGCCGAGCTGCGCCATGAGGGAGCCGTCGCGGAACTGCACCAGCGAATGCACCATGGACTGCGGGTGAACCACGACCTTAATTTGTTCGTACGGGATATGGAACAGGAAGTGCGCCTCGAGAACTTCGAGACCCTTGTTCATCATGGAGGCGGAATCGATGGTAATCTTCTTGCCCATGCTCCACACGGGGTGATTGAGCGCGTCGGCAACCGTGATGGTTTCGAACTTCTCGATAGGCCATTCGCGGAAGGGGCCACCCGATGCCGTAATTTCGAGGAACTCCACTTCGCTTTCGCGCTTGCCGCCCTCGAGGCACTGGAAAATAGCGCTGTGTTCGGAATCGATGGGTGTGATAAACGACTTCGGGTTTTCCGCAAGCTTGTCCCAGATGACGGGGCCCGCCATGACCATCGTCTCCTTGTTCGCGAGGGCCACATGCTTGCCGTGCTCGATGGCGGTAATGGTCGGGAGGCAGCCCACCGCACCCATGAGCGCGTTGATGATGATATCGGCCTTCGGGTCGGCGGCAAGTTCGCACAAGCCTTCCATGCCGGCGAGCACCTTCATGCCGAGAATCCCTTCGAGTTCCTTCGCGGCGTTCGGGTCGAACATGCACACGCGTTCCACCTTGTACTTGCGCACGATTTCGGCGACCTTCGCCACACTGCTGTTCGCGGCGACCGCATACAAGTTAAAAATGTCGGAATGTTGCAGGATGACATCGACGCTGGACGTACCGATGGAGCCTGTGGCACCGAGAAGGACGACGTTTTTCATAAAAGCCTCTTTTTCTAATTCCCTTAAATAATAGCAAAAAACGCATCCGCAGTTTTCTTTACAAAAATTTACACCGCTTTCTCCTTTTTAAATCTAGTTTAGAATTGGGTTATGGTTATGAACTCGAAGGAGGTGCGCTATGCGCATGCGCTTTTCGGGTGTTTTAGCGGTGTCGATAATCGCCGCTGGGGTGTTCTGGAGCTGCTCGGAAACTTCCGACGGCATTTCTGTTCCAGAGGGAGAGCTCTCTTCCAATTCATTTACAGGCGATACGGGCAACAGCAATCCGGGAGACAACCAGTCTTCGGGAGGGATTCCCGCGACTTCATCGGGCGACGCGCCTTCCAGTGCGGATTCGGCGCCCAGCTCGAGCACGAACATTGCAGGCTCGAGCGGGAACGTTCCCGGCAGTTCGGGCGATTTCGGGCCCGGCAGTTCCAGCAGCACCGACGCGGGTTCAGAATACACCTACGTGGCGCCGGCCACCTTCGCCGACACCGTAAACGGTGCGGTATTCAGCATGGTGTATGTCGCGGGGGGCACGTACACGCGCGGGTGCGACAACTGCGCCGAGCAGGACAAGATTTACGAGACACCTTCGCACAAAGTAACAGTAGGCGCCTACCATATCGCCACAACCGAGGTCACTATCGGGCAATGGAACGCAGTGATGGGCGGCAAGAAAAACGTCTGGGAATCGGACAAGGCTCCCAAAATCGGCGTGAGCTGGTTCGACGCGAACAGTTTCGCCTGCAAGCTCGGGCAGCTTTCGGGCCATCAGTACCGCCTGCTGACCGATGCCGAATGGGAATTCGCGGCACGCGGCGGCAAGGACGGCGTCGCAGACAACTTCAAGTTCTCGGGCAGCAACAGCGTCGATGACGTGGCATGGTATTCCGAAAACAGCGGCGGCAAGGCGCACGACGTGGCGACCAAGAAACCGAACAAGCTCGGGCTATACGACATGAGCGGAAACTCGTGGGAATGGGTCTACGACTGGCTCGTGGGCTACACCGCGGGCGACAAGGTGAATCCGGTACAGCTCACAGGAAGCGGGAACAAGACGCGCCGCGGCGGGAGTTACGGCGAACCCGCGGAGTTCGCGCGGGTGAGCCGTCGCGCCATCCGCAGCCGCGATGGCGCCGCCGACATGGGATTCCGTATCGGCATGTCGGCGGAACTCCCGCCAGGCATGGTGAGCCCCTGCGAAGCGGCGAACCCCTCGGCTGCCGCCTGCCAGGGCGACAAGAATCGCGACTGCCGCCTGATTACCGCTGCCGACGAAGCATGGATCAGCGACGACTACACCGTTGTCATCGCCGAAGACGGAAACGCGGCAGTTTCGGGATTCCCAAATGTATCAGGACAGTGGTACACGCTCAACAACCGCAGTTTCAACGTGGTCACACGGAGCGGCACCAAGACATACGCCTACTACATCTTTAGCCAGGACGAAATGACGATGATCAGCGACGACGGCATTCCCTACCGCCTGTATCGCCGCTCCATGAGCGAGGCGAAAAACAAGATCACGCTCACCTCCGTAAGCAACCCGAAAACGCTTGCACAGCTGATTGCCGCAGTGGAACCCGAGCGCCTCGTGAGCGACGAACAGCTCGCCCACCCCGACACGAGCGTGCGCGACCCGCGCATCGCTGCGGCAAGTGGCTATACATGGTTCTTCGACGGCCGCTGCTGCGGGGGCAACCACAAGTACCGTTTCCATCTCGATAAAAATGGCGATGCGGAATTCGTGGTGATGGACTACGACGACACCCACCACGAAAACATCCTCGCGAAGGGTCGCTGGTTCACCGTGGGTAACATCGGGCTCCACATCGTACTGAACGGCAAATACTTCAACTACCTCTACACCGCGGGCGAACGCACCATGAGCTACAGCGAATACATGCCGGCAGGGCCCATCTTCTGCCACATCTCGTTCCAAAGCTACGAGCGCGGCGACTTCCGCATCTTCAACAAGACCGTATTTGACGACAAGATCAAGCGCCCGCGCGGCTTCAACGGTGAAAATCCGGTGTACGAGGCGGGCGATTACCAGTGGGGTTCGTGATGCGCGTCTTCACACTCGCCATCTTCACTGCAGGCGCGTTCATTGCCTGCACCGATTCGGGCACGTCATCAAAAGATGTAGAACCAACCGAAATTGAATCAAGCGCATCTGACCTTGATATTCCTGACTCCGGAAATCTGTTTGGGGGGTCATCTGCGCAAGATTCACCGGAAGGGTCGTCGGCTGCCATGTCGTCTTCCTCCCTTCCGGCTTCTTCTTCCAGCGCTCACTACACACACGGACATTCGTCATCAGTAGTAGAGCGTATCAAATCTTCCTCCTCCGCAAATTCCGTTCCTGAATCGTCGAGTTCCGCAGGCTCTGCCGGCTCCGTGACCGCAGTAACAGAAATCCCGCTCGACAAGGACGGATTCGCGACGGTTTCCGATGTTTACAGGAGCCTAGCGCCTAGCGAGAAGGCGGTATTCATCATACGCCATTCCGAGCGCGAAGACGCCGTGGCGATAGAGACGGAACTCACCGCAAACGGAGTGAAGATGGCCCAGGACTTAGGAAAAACTCTCAGGAGCGACGAAGAATTCAGTTACATCACCTCGGGATTCGTGCGCACGAACGAGACTGCGAATAACATATCGAAGGGACGCGGCGAAGCGAACCTCCCGAAGCTCATCACGAACTACGACATCACCGGCAA
Source organism: Fibrobacter sp. UBA3718 (assembly GCF_002371935.1). NCBI lineage: Bacteria > Pseudomonadati > Fibrobacterota > Fibrobacteria > Fibrobacterales > Fibrobacteraceae > Fibrobacter > Fibrobacter sp. UBA3718. The sequence goes on from NZ_DFHR01000021.1 coordinate 157,441, forward strand.
CTGGTTCCTGAAGATTTCCGCAGACGAGCTCGCACAATACGCGACAAAGCTCGGCATGCAGGGAAGTTCCGTCGAGCTCATGGCCCACTGGGCATACGGAGAACCCTACCCCGACGCACTCTACGAACTTGCGCCCCGCGCCCAGGAATTCATGGAAAAGGTCATCCTCAAGAACCTGTCCAAGTGGAAGCGCGTGAGCATCATGGTCTCGCACGATATATTCGTGATGCCCCTGGCCGTGTTCGGTTCCGGAGGAAAGGTTGCCCTCAAGTATCACGAGGACTATCACTGGATAAACTACATCGCCGGGCTCGCCGTCATCATCGACGCGCAGAACAACCTGCGGTATGTTCCCGTGAAGGGAGCAGATTCAGGAGTTATCGACTATCTCGCCATCTACATGGCGGAACACGGAATAAAGCGCTAGTTGTCCATGTTCTGGTAGAACAGGCAATCTTCCATAACCTTTTCGAAGAACTCGTCGCGGTTCACGCCCGTATAGGTCGTGTCATCGTCTTCCATGTGATACGCTTTCTTATATGCCTTGTAATCGACCGTCGTCTCGTCAACCCAGGTATATTCGTCGATGTATTCCCAAGTTGAATACTTGTACTTCCAAACATTATCTTCTTTTGCGAAGTTGCAGCCAGCATCCAGTTTGCCGTCATCCTTCTTGCCACCGTTATCGGGATCGGTATTATCGTTACCGCCAGAAGTAGGATTGGTATCGTCGTCACCACAAGCAGCGAGAGTCATAGCAGCGGCGAAAGCAAAAACGAGAAACTTTTTCATTTTTCCTCCTTGACTTTTAGGCAATATTCTTGAAGAAATCCATCAGCAGCACGAGCATCGGGGCCGCGAGGTAGAAGGAATCGCAGCGGTCGAGCACGCCACCGTGCCCCACGAACAGGTTGCCCGAATCCTTGGTGCCGCTCCAACGCTTGAGGGCGCTCATCAGGAGGTCACCCGCCTGGCCCGCGACAGTAATCAGGAGTCCAAGCACGACCGCGAGCGTCCAGTCGAGCCGCACGTCGAAAACCGCAAGGGCAGAACTGCACTTGGCCCAGTAGGCGACCCACGCGATAGTTGCGACAGAACCGGCAATGGAGCCTTCCCAAGTCTTCTTGGGACTGATGTTCGGAGCGAACGGATGGCGTCCGAAGGGTCCCTTGCCCGCAGCAAACTTTCCGAAGAAATACGCGACCGTATCGCACAGCCACACGGAGGTCATCACGAGGATAAACGGATAGCAGTGTTCGAGACCCTGTCCGTTGCCCATCATCTGCACGTTGATACCACCCCAAAGTCCGAGGTAGAGCGGGGCCGCAAGGTGCATCACCATCCAGGGGAACATGTGATCGATTTCGACCTTCGCGTAGGCGATGGCGATATACAGGCCGAACACAAACATCGCCGTCATCCCGACAACGTAAGGCACGGCGGTCAGCCCGAAGAACCCGCCCGAGGCAAGCGCCCAAGCCAGCGTGAGGGCAAAGCTTGCCGCAAACGAGAGGTAGCGCATGTCGGGACCCTTGTACATCTTGGAGACCATGCCCGCCCATTCCCAGGCGCCCACGCCCGCAAGGAAGCACATGAGGCCAATACGGCTGTAGTCGCAGAACCACAGCAACACGAACACTATAGGAATGGCGACAAACGCCGTAATCAAACGCTGAGCCAAGTTACTCATGCAACACCTTCCCAAACCTTCTTTCGCGGGTTTTGAAAAACTCAACGGCCTTCATGAACTCTTCCTTGGTAAAGTCGGGCCACAGCGTGTCCGTCACGTAGAACTCGCTGTAAGCCGCCTGCCAGAGCAGGTAGTTCGAAAGCCTGAACTCGCCGCCGGTACGGATAACCAGGTCCGGATCGGGAGCGCCCTTCAAATACAAATTCTTCGCAAACACGTTCTCGTCGATATCCTCGACCTTGAGCGTCCCCGCCTGCACCTGCGTGGCGATCGCCTTCGCCGCATCCACGATTTCGAGCCTGCCACCGTACGAGATGGCGAGGTTCAGTTGCATGCCCGTGTTGCCCGCCGTCTTGTCGATGGCGGACTGGAGCGATGCGCGCGGCTTTTCGGGCAGGCGTTCCATGTTCCCGATGACCTTGAGCTTCACGTTCTTCTCCATGAGGTCGGGGATTTCCTTCACCACCATCTCGATGAGGAGGTTCATCAGGTAATCCACTTCCTTGCTGGGCCTGCCCCAGTTTTCGGAACTGAACACGTAGAGGGTCATGTGCTCGAGGCCCAGATTCACGCCAACTTCCACCGCGTCGATGGTCGCCTGCGTGCCCTTGCGGTGCCCGAGAAAACGCTCTAGCCCGCGGCTACGGGCCCAACGCCCGTTACCGTCCATAATGATGGCAACATGTCTAAGCTGGTTCGCCACGGTCGCCCCGGACTACACCTTGAGGAGGTCCGCTTCCTTCTCGGCAAGGATAGCGTCAATCTTTGCGATATACTTGTCGGTCGCCTTCTGGATTTCGTCCTGCTGCTTCTTGACTTCGTCTTCGGGCAGGTCCTTGTTCTTCTTGATGGCGTCGTTCGCATCGCGGCGGATGTTACGGATAGCCACGCGGCCTTCTTCGGCATGCTTGCGGGCCACCTTCGCGAGTTCCTGGCGACGTTCGGTCGTGAGTATGGGAAGCGACACGCGGATGCAGTTGCCGTCCTTCATCGGGGTCACGCCGATATTTGCCGCAAGAATCGCCTTGTCGATGGTGTCGACGAGCTGCTTTTCCCACGGGGTCACGAGCAGCATACGCGGTTCGGGCACAGAAATCTTCGCCACCTGGGAAATCGGCGTCGGGGTGCCGTAGTAGTCGATGCGCACGTCGTTGAGGATAGCGGGGCTAGCCTGGCCAGCGCGGATCTTGGAGAATTCACGTTCGGTGGCCTCGATGGCCTTGTCCATTTTTTCGGTATAGTCTGCCATAGTTCGTTCCTAGTCACTAGTCATTAGTCACTAGTTAGTTAAGAGTTGATGGTTTGTTTCCGTAGTTAAATATAAGTAAAAATCCCTAGAAAGTACCGCGTAAAGATCCCCACCTTGGTGGCCATGCGCACTAAACAACAAGTTGTTAAGTGCTGTCCGCCCGGTCGAGCCGGGGATGACGATGAGGGTTAGCAGTGCACCAGCGTGCCGAGGTCACCTTCGATGGCCGCGCGGGTCAAATTGCCCTTTTCCATCTTGAACACGAAGATGGGCATGTTGTTTTCCATGCAGAGGGCGACGGCTGCGGTGTCCATGACCTTGAGGCCGCGGGAAATGACTTCCTTGTAGCTGATGTCGTCGAAGCGGGTGGCTGTCGGGTCCTTGACCGGGTCTGCGGTGTAGATGCCGTCGACCTTGGTAGCCTTCATGATGACGTCGCATTCGCTTTCGATGGCACGGAGGGCGGCGCAGCTGTCTGTCGTGAAGAACGGATTGCCCGTACCGGCGGAGAAAATCACGACGGAGCCTGCGGAAAGGAGTTTGAGGGCCTTGCGGCGGTCGAAGAATTCGCAGACCGGTTCCATGCGGATGGCGGACATCACTACGGAGTCGATTCCTTGCTTGTCGAGGGCGTCCTGCATGGCGAGGCCGTTCATCACGGTGCCGAGCATGCCCATGGCATCACCCTGGGCGCGGTTCATGCCGCCTGCAGAAGCGGAAATGCCACGGACGAGATTGCCGCCGCCAATCACGAGCGCGACCTGCACGCCCTGCTTGACGATGGAGGCAATTTCGGACGCCATGTCGGAGAGAATCTGGTTATCGATACCGTGGCCCTTTTCGCCTGCGAGGGCTTCGCCACTGAGCTTGAGAAGAATGCGTTTGAATTTCATATCCGAAAATGTAATAAATTGCGGGGAGGAAAAACAAGCAACAAATTATTACACGTCTTTAACACGGATTCTTTGCTACAGGCAACCGCTTCGTCCCAAAAAAGAATATATTAACACCGGGTGTATGATTCTCGCAGAGGGATGTTTATGAAAAACAGGATTCCGTTTTTTAGTCTTATCGCATTGATGCTGCCCGCGATGGCGCTCGCTGACATCGTGTACCAGGGGAAGCGCGTCCAGGAATGGCCCGCCGAGGCGATGCCCACGTTTGACAATTCCCGTGGCACGCCACAATCTCGCACCCTCATGAAAACGACCGCAGTCACGACCAAGAGCCACTACGCCGCCCCCAAGGGCAAAATCTACAGCCTTACCCTGCTCGTCGATTTTTCGGATAAGCCCGCCCCCGTTACAGTGGACGAAGTCAAGGAATGGCTGAATAAAGAAGGATTCAATCGGGACGGTTGCAACGGTTCCGTACGCGACTACTACCTCGACGTTTCCAACGGGCAACTGGACCTCACGAACGAAGTCTACGGTTGGTACCGCGCAAAGCATCCCAAGTCCTGGTACGAAGGTTTGCAAGGATACTCGGGTTCCGATTCGCTCATGAAAGAGGTCTTTGAGTATTTCGACCCCCAGGTAGATTTTTCACGTTACGACAACGACAAGGACGGCACCACCGAAGCCATTAACATCGTGTATGCAGGCCCCGGACAGACATGGGGTCAGGGGCTCTGGCCGCATTCCGGATGGTCCAGCGAAAAGCGCGATGGAGTCCGGCTCACGCACCATCAGATGACGGACATGCCGGGCAAGTTTTCGATATACGTCTTTGTGCATGAATCGGGGCACATGATCTTCGGTTGGCCGGACCTCTACTGGTACGGCGACTACTGCACCATGGGCAACCGTGCGAACGACCTGAACCCGGTGGCGATAAACGACTTCTACCGTGCGGACCAGGGCTGGATTCCGTTCGTAGACATCACGAGCAACGATGTAAACAACGTAACAAGCCTTGAAATTACGAAGCCGGGAGAGTTCTGCTACCGCTACAAGAACCCGAACAGGCCCGACAAGGAAGGCCTGGCATGGTCTTACGTACAAAATAAAGGCCGTAACAAAGTCCTAGCAGGTAGCGGCCTCCTGATGCAACATTACGACTTTTCGATTGAGGGAAATTCCTCCGCAGACAAACTCGGACTCCGAATCGTGCACGCCAGCGCGGCAGGCAAAACGAGCGATGCCGTAACTGACCAGTGGCCAAGCCCGGGCAGCACCGCCAACACGTTCTTCAAGAGCGGGACCTACGCGGAATTTTCAGATGACGCCTACCCCGCTATCCGCTGGTACAACGGTTCCAAGACGGGATTGAAAATCACCGACATCGGGACCCCCGGAGAGACGCTCACGTTCTGCATCGGCGAGAACTGTTCCGAGCCATCGTCCAGTTCGTCGGAACCCGCATCCAGCAGTTCTGTCGAAATCACGGTCCAGAAAATCGCGCTCGAAACGACACTCCCGATAAACGACAACTATGCGCCCGTAACGCTCGACCTGAACGGCAATGAAGTCGCAAGCATTTTCGGAATCAAGCGGACCGAAATTGAAGACAAAGTAGAATTCTATGGCGTAGAACCCGACGGAACGCTCAACAGCCAAACGACCGGCGAAGGTACCGGACACTGGTTCGACAATGGCGGCAAAATTGTCGCCTGGGACCCGAACGGCACCAGCATTGTGTTCTCCAACATGGACCTCACGACCATGACCACTAAAATAGGCCACATGCCTGGTAAAGTCAATGCCGGAGACACCTTCACCGTAAGGCAGGCTCTCGTTTACGGGAGCAAGCAGGTCACCTTCGAAATCAAGGTGACAATCGAAGGCGGCACCACCATCATCCGCAATATCGAGAAGGCTCGCCACGGCAAGCCCGGGAATAGGATATTCAACGTGCTCGGCCAGCCCGTGGGGGTGCGCAACGCCAACGGATCCCTCCCCGACCTGCCCAAGGGCGTTTACGTGGAAGTGAAATAACTTATATAGTATACTATGAAATAATGTTGAGCCCGATTGAATCTCAAATCGGGCTTTTTTCGCATTTAAGCCAAAGTATTTTATTACAAAAAAACGTCAATTTTCTTATACAGAGATGACGTGGGAAAGACCTCTACTCGAGGTCGGGGCGGGACACCCGATAATTTCTATCTTGTACACAGCAAAACATAAAACGTAAATTCAACACTATAAGGATATAATGAGTCTTAAAATCGTTGTGCTTGCTAAGCAAGTACCTGATACACGAAACGTGGGCCCCGATGCCATGACGGAGCAGGGAACCATCAATCGTGCCGCATTGCCCGCGGTCTTCAACCCCGAAGACCTGAACGCCCTGGAGCAAGCCCTTCGTTTGAAGGACCAGTTCCCGGGTTCCACCATCTCTGTGCTGACCATGGGTCTCCCGAAGTCTGCCGAAGTCGTCCGCGAAGCTCTGTACCGCGGTGCCGACGAGGGTTTCGTGGTGACGGACCGCCCGCTCGGTGGTGCTGACACTCTCGCTACGAGCTACACGCTCGCCCAGGCCGTCAAGAAGATTGGCGACTACGACATTATCCTCGGTGGCCGCCAGGCTATCGACGGCGATACCGCACAGGTCGGTCCGCAGATTGCAGAAAAGCTCGGCCTTACCCAGGTGACCTACGCCGAAGAAATTCTCTCCCTCGACGAAAAGGCCCGTAAGGTCGTGATCCGCCGCCACATCGACGGTGGTGTGGAAACGGTGGAAGCACCGCTCCCGCTGGTCGTGACCGTGAACGGAAGTGCGGCCCCGTGCCGTCCGCGCAACGCAAAGCGCCTCATGAAGTTCAAGAACGCTACGGTGGTTGCCGAACGCAAGCCGGAAGACGCCGAAAAGTACGAAGCCCTCATCGCGAAGAAGCCCTACCTGAACATTCCGCAGTGGGGTGCCGCCGACATCGACGCAGACCCTGCACAGATCGGTAAGGCCGGTTCGCCGACGAACGTGAAGGCTGTCAAGAACATCGTGTTCAAGGCGAAGGAAAGCCGCACGCTCACCGCAAGCGACGCCGACGTCGAAGGACTTATCAAGGAACTTTTAGACGGGAAGATTATTGGCTAGCCTATGAATAACGTATTTGTATATTGCGAAATTGAGGGCACGACCGTTGTCGATGTTTCCCTCGAACTTTTGTCCAAGGGCCGCAAGCTCGCCAACACGCTCGGCGTTCAGCTCGAATGCATCTGCGCAGGCAAGGGCCTCGACGGAATTGAAAAGCAGGTGTTCCCCTACGGTGTGGACAAGGTCCATGTGTTCGATGCCGAAGGGCTCTTCCCCTACACCACCAACCCGCACGCATCGCTCGTGGTGAACCTCTTCAAGGAAGAGCAGCCGCAGATTTGCCTGCTCGGTGCAACGGTGATTGGCCGTGACTTAGGCCCGCGCATTTCCAGCGCCATGCACAGCGGCCTTACCGCCGACTGTACCGAACTCGAAATCGACAGCTTCGAAATGAGCATCGGCGGCGTGAAGAAGTTCTACGAAAACCAGCTCTGCCAAATTCGCCCGGCGTTCGGCGGCAACATCGTCGCAACGATTGTGAACCCGGAACACCGCCCGCAGATGGCGACGGTGCGCGAAGGCGTGATGAAGAAGGAAATTGTCGATCCGAACTACAAGGGCGAAGTCATCAAGCACGACGTGGCCAAGTACGTGCCGGAAACGGAATACGTGGTCAAGGTGCTCGAACGCCATGTGGAAAAGGCCAAGCACAACCTCAAGGGCGCACCCATCGTGGTCGCCGGTGGTTACGGCATGGGCTCCAAGGAAAACTTCGACATGCTGTTCGAACTGGCGAAGGAACTCCACGCCGAAGTGGGCGCAAGCCGTGCCGCTATCGACGCGGGCTTTGCCGATCATGACCGCCAGATTGGCCAGACCGGCGTGACCGTACGCCCGAAGGTGTATATCGCCTGCGGTATCTCCGGCCAGATTCAGCACCTCGCCGGCATGCAGGATTCAGGAATCATCATCTCCGTGAACTCCGACCCCGACGCCCCGATCAACGCTATCGCTGACTACGTGATCAACGGCACCGTCGAAGAGGTCATCCCGAAGATGATCAAGTATTACAAGGCAAACAACAAGTAGGCGTTATGGCGAATTTTTACACAGACCATCCAGAGATTAAGTTCAACCTTGAAAGCTCTCCTTTGATGCAGCGCATCGTGGAGCTCAAGGAAAACGGCTACGCCGACAAGGACAGCTTTGACTATGCGCCGGAAGACTACGCCGACGCGATAGACAGCTACAACCGCGTGCTCGAAGTCGCGGGCGACATCACCGCGAACACCATCTTCCCGAACTCGGAAGACGTGGACGCCGAAGGCCCCCACTGCGAAGACGGCCGCGTTCGTTACGCGAGCAAGACCTACGAGAACCTGGAAGCCACCCGCAAGGCCGGCCTCAACGGTGTCACGATGCCGCGACGCTTCGGCGGTCTCAACTTCCCGATTACCGCCTACACGGCCATCAACGAAATGATCGCCTCTGCAGACGCCGGTTTCGAGAACATCTGGTCCCTCCAGGACTGCATTGAAACGCTCTATGAATTCGGCGACGAAGACCAGCGTTCCCGCTTTATCCCGCGCGTGTGCGCCGGCGAAACGATGTCCATGGACTTGACCGAACCGGATGCAGGTTCTGACTTGCAGCGCGTGATGCTCAAGGCCACCTACAGCGAAGCTGACAAGTGCTGGTACCTTAACGGTGTCAAGCGCTTCATCACCAACGGCGACAGCGACATCCACCTGGTGCTCGCCCGCTCCGAAGAAGGCACCCACGACGGCCGCGGTCTTTCCATGTTCATCTACGACAAGCGCGACGGTGGCGTGAACGTGCGCCGCATCGAGAACAAGCTCGGCATCCACGGAAGCCCGACCTGCGAACTTGTCTATAAGAACGCGAAGGCTGAACTCTGTGGCCGCCGCAAGTTCGGCCTCATCAAGTACGTGATGGCCCTCATGAACGGTGCACGTCTCGGCATTGCAGCACAGTCCGTGGGCATCAGCCAGATGGCATACAACGAAGCTCTCGCCTATGCCAAGGACCGCAAGCAGTTCGGCCAGGCCATCGTGAACTTCCCGGCTGTGTACGAGATGATTTCCAACATCAAGGCACGCCTCGACGCAGGCCGCGCACTCCTGTACCAGACAGCCCGCTACGTGGACATCTACAAGGGCCTCGAAGACATCGAGCGCACCCGCAAGCTCACCGACGAGGAGAAGGCAGAACTCAAGCGATACCAGAAGCTCGCTTCTGCTTGCACGCCGCTTGCGAAGGGCATGAACTCCGAATACGCCAACCTGAACGCCTACGACAGCATCCAGGTTCACGGCGGTTCCGGCTACATGCTCGAATACGCCTGCCAGCGCCTCTACCGCGACGCTCGTATCACTTCGATTTACGAAGGTACGACGCAGCTCCAGACGGTTGCAGCTCTCCCGCACATCAACACCGGTACCTACAGCCAGATGCTCGAGGAACTGGAAGCGGGCGAAGTGGCCGCCGAATACGAAAGCCTCAAGGCCCGTGCCAAGGCTATGGACGAAAAGTACAACGAAGCTATTGAATACGTGAAGTCCGTTGAAAACAACGAATTCACCGACCTCTGCAGCCGTCACTTGTACGAACTCGCCGCCAACTGCGTGATGACCCAATTGCTCCTCCGCGACGCCACCAAGGCACCGGAACTGTTCGAAAAGAGCATGAAGGTGTACCTGAACCTAGCCGAAGCCGAAGTCGCCAAGCACTACAACTTCGTGAAGAGCGTGGATGTGGCTGCTATTGAAAATTACAAGAAGTAATTTTCAATAAAGCGACAACGCGAAATTGAAAACCCCGGCTCAACTTGATGTGAACCCCGAAAGTTGGA
>NZ_DFHR01000002.1:0-49153 GCF_002371935.1 Fibrobacter sp. UBA3718
GCCACATTCCCGCGGGCTTTTTTTATTGCGTTTAAGACAACGCTTTCCGCTTTTTGCGATTGCTAGACGCTCTTTTTCCGCTTTTTGAATATACATTACCTATAGTTGTTTATTGCGCTCGGAAAGGAGTTGGTATGAAGCGCATTTGTTTGGGTGTCTGTTTGCTTTTTTTGTTCGGATCTGCTGCCTGGGCCGACCTTATTCTGCATTTCCAGTCACCGTGGCGTGACGATGCGACCCGGAGCGATTATGTGCCGCATGTACTGGGCGGTGCGGGTGGCGACTACAACCCGCATTTCGACGCAAATTCCTCGACGATGATGAAGAGCGATGGCGACGGCTGGTTCACCTACATTTGGGTGGGCAAGACGCTTGCCGATTTTCAGGACTGGATGAGCTTCAACATCAAGGCCTGCCCGAATACTGCCGACTATAATTTTAACCAGAACAACTGCGTCACGTGGGGCTCGAACGAATTCAAGATGGGCGAGTTCTTTGGCGCGGAGACGGAGCTCTGGCTATACACGAAGGCTGACGGTACCTACGAGAAGTCGTTCATGGCTCCGGGTTCGAAAATTGTGTGGTTCAAGAGCCCGTGGGGTAACAAGTCCTTGCCGCAGATGATTTTCGGTGCGGATTCCGTGCTGATGCGGTTCATTCCGGGCGATGCCTCGAAGTGCGGGTGGTTCTACGGCTCGGTTACGCCCGCGATGATGGCGGCTAACCCGATACAGAGTGCTTACTTTGTCCGCTACAAGGCCCCGTGGTATACATTCCCGGCAGACAGTGCCGCCGTCGTGGAACTTGCTGCGGCACTTGCGACCGCCGACACGGTATTTGTCGACGGGACGGCGGACGCACCCGAGGCGGCGCTTGAAATCGGGAGCAGGGGCGAATGCTTTGACCCGACGCGGGTACTTCACGTTTATCACCCGTGGCGCACCAACACGAGTTACCGCGACAGCGCCTTCTACATCTCGGTGGACAACAACATCATGAACCAGCCGACTCCGCTCACGGCCGAGGGCGAATACAAGTACTGGCGGCATATCAGTTTTGACGATTCGCTGGTGAGTTCGCCGAAGTGGAATTCGACGTGGGCGTGGGTGCAGTTCTATCGCGGGCAGAACGAGTGGCCACAGCACAAGTATTTTGACGATGCGGAACGCCCGCTGGCCACGGACCTGTTCCCTGCCGGCATTTACGAGACGTGGATGTTCGCGAGTACGTCTTTGCATGTAAAGGATTTCGTGTACTACCCGCCCGAACCGAAGGTGGTGCGCCTGCTTTCGCCGTGGGACGACATGTCGCCCTCGATGCTCGTGGTTTCGATGGACGATACGGTAAAGATGGGCCCGCTGCCGATGGATCGCCAGAAGGATACCTGCGGCTGGTACGAGGGTACCTACTACAAGCATGTGGATGACTGGGGCGTCTATTTTAAGCAGACGTTCGGCATGGATTACTACAGCATGGGCGGCATTGCGGTCGAGGGCAAGGATCTGGGCGAGATGGTGCGTCTTGATTCGGTGCTGAAGGTGCGCGATACGGTGTGGGTGCACCCTTACCCGGTTTCGAGCAGTGCCCCGCTGCTGGACGTGACGTTCCCGAACCACTTGGGACGTTGCCCCGAGATGAAGATTTCGGCGATGGTGGTGGACTGGGCCGGAGAATCGTATGCGGACGCGATTGACGTGGACTTCGGCAACATCTATAACGGTAACCCCTATACGACGGTGTGGGAGAAGAACCAGAATGGCGAACTCGATTCGCTCAAGACCTGTGGCGGTCACGTGTTGGGAATGGTTCAGGATAAACTAGTGAACGGCTTGCCTGCGCGCGTGGATTCGTTAGTTTATCCGTGGAACCAGTGTTCCGCGGCGCACGAGATTGAAAAATGGTTTGTGCCGCAGGTAGTGGCGACCGATGCCGGGGGCAAGGAATACACGAATGCGACTTGCCGCGATATCGACCTCACGCTCGACGAGGAAGGGTTCTGGCTTGCGGACTTTACGAACGAGAACGACTGCAACGACACGCTGAATCCGGGATTCTATCCGATTGACGATTTTGAGTACCTGGATTCCGCGAAGACGGTGAAGAACCCGAAATTTGACTGGAACGTGAGCGGCTGTAGGCACAACTACAGCTTCGCGATGAAGATTTCGGCGCAGTTCCAATACATTCCGGGGCAGTACTTCGAGTTCCGCGGTGACGATGACGTGTGGGTGTTTATCGACAACCGCCTTGCGGTGGATATCGGCGGATGCCACAACCCGGTGGAAGGCGCGGTGAATCTCGACACGATGGGGCTCGAGGAAGGCAAGATCTATCCGTTCCATATTTTCTTCTCGGAAAGGAACGCGACGGGCTCGAACTTCAAGATGCGCACCTCCATCAACCTGCAGACGGAAAAGCGCTACTTCCCGGTGGAACAGCATACGGATGACGGAACCATCGAGTACGTGATTCTGCAGATTCTTACGGAAGAGAACCTGACCTGCGACATTTCGAGCGTGGGGAAGGTGGATACGACGCTTGCGGAATCGTCCTTCATTCTGTACGGGCAGACTGCATTGCAGGAGGGCGAGGTGCTGAAGCCGGGCGTGAACTACGGCGGCATTACCGTCAACGAGAACATGGCGGGCTTTGTTATCGATACGGCGGCGATCGTGCGTGCGCGTGCGCTCCCGCCGGGAATGTACATGCTCGATTTTTACCTGGTGGCCGACCCCTCGCAGCGTTCGCAGGTGTATTTCGAGGTGCCGGAGTACCCGCTTCCGGATATCGCGTTTGCGGATGCGGCGGGCGAACCGTTTGACCCGAAAGGCTACAACTTGCTGCTCGAACCGATGGGGGTCCCGGGTGACAATGGCGGCAAGGATACGCTGATGGCTTTTGTGTCTTACCCGGTACGCATCATGGTGATGTATATCGGGCAGGTCTGCGCCGACTGTATCGTATCGGTGGACCTCACGACTGCGGATTCGCTTTCGTTCCTGGACGCTAACGGACAGCCGATCACGAGTGTCACGACCGATTCTACGGGCTATGCGATATTCAACGTGATGGGCCTTGCGGCGGTCAACAATGCCTCGTTCACGGTTTCCGGTTCGCAGGTTGCGAACAAGATCGTGTGGGAGAACATCAACATGATGGAACCGCCCGTGCCGTTTGCGAGCAAGGGCTACATGTTCGACCGAGATGGCGACGGCGTTCCCGACAGTCTGCACATTCCCTTCAGCGAGGCCTTCGATTCCGACATTCCCGATACGCTTGCATGGTCGTTCGGTGATTCGGCCTGGAGCAGAATCGTGGGGGTTGAAAGTGTCCGCACGAAAATCGAGAACGCGTCCGATATCGTAGTGACGGCGGATTCCCTGCTCGACAAGGTTTTTACCGGCGGAAACAAGGAAATCTACCAGGGAGGCTTGCATTACCATTACACCTACTGGGACGAGGACAAGGGAGACTCGATTTCGCTTTCGATGAACGGTATGGTAGAGGACAGGGTCGGACCCGTGCTGTTGAGCGCCATAGTGAATCCGGGCAAGGACAAGATGACGACGTTGACGCTCCTGTTGAGTGAGGGATCACTCGATACGAATCTCGCCGCGGAGGACTTGTTCGATTTCAGGATTTGGCGGATGGGCGAACAGGCGTCGGCGCAGATGGTATCGCCACGCAGGACCAGGTTGCAGAATGGCGTGCGCTATGACCTTTACTTCTATGGCGGCGAAGACGAGGTGCTGCCTGCCGTGGGTGATTCGGTGCGGCTCATGCCGGGCGCGATCCGGGACCTGGGCGGGAACGTGCCCCATGCGAACAATCCGTGGGTGAGGGTCATTGGCGGCCAGAGATTGCTGGTGGACGTGCCGGGCGTGGTTACGCTTTCGCAGGAGACTGCGGAACAGACTGCATCCTGGGAAGGCGGCGTGCACACGTTCGCTATTCCGCCCGAGATGTCCTTGAAGGATGCCGTGGAACAGACGGGCCTTCCGGGGCAGCTTTTGAACTACGATTTGCAGGAACTGGGCCTTACGGCGAGCGATTCGGTGTCCATCGATTCTATCCGCATCGAATGGGAAGTGAGCTATTTTTCGAACCTTGGCCAGTTTGTGAACCGGGCGAAGGGTTCCGTGGCTTGTTCCGACACTGCGGTGTTCAATGGAGACTGCCGCTCGAATCCGGCGAAGGTATTCCTCGCATGGAACGCCCGCAGCGAGAATGGAAGGCTCGTGGGCACGGGCGCGTATGTATCGAAGCTCGAATGGCGCGTGAAGGCGGGGCGCGAGACTGTCGGCAAGCGCGACGACACGTTCACGATGGGGGTAAAGCGCGGGAAGTAGCCTAGCGTCCGACCTGCGCGTGGGACAATCCGTTGTTCCTGTAGAAGGGGATGTCGGCAAGGACATCCTGTACCCAGCCGTTCTTGAGCGGGCTCTTGCGCCACTCGGCGTTTAGCCCCTGGATGCTGTTTTCGGGATAGAATGCGGCGATGGCGTCTTCTTCGCTCTTGGCGGTATCGAGGGCTGCCTTCAGCATGCGCGCCCCGGTGCGGATTTGCGCGAGACCGTCTCCTGAATCCAGTGCGAGCAGGCCGCGTCCGGTCTTTTCGCCTTCGTAGTTGAAGTCGAATCCCGAAATGTGGCGGATGATGGACATGAGCATGGCGGGGTCGACCTTTTCGCGGAGGCTTGCTTCCAGGACGGGAAGGGCGCAGAGCTGTTCGTTGTCCCAGGGGCTTCCCCTGTATGTGATTTCGAGCTCGTGGCTTTCGCCCTTGCTTTGCATCCTTATGGAATAGCGCGGGCCGAGTCTTTTTTGCACGCCCTTCGTAATCTTGATGGTCCTGTTCTTGAATTGCTTGTAGCCGTCGAAGGAGAGGACGAGCGTGTCGTCGAGGCGCACGAGCCTTGCCGTGGTGGGCCTGTTGACCATTTCGTGGTAGACTTCGACGAGGACGTGGAGCGTGTGCGCAAGTTCGGGCTTCGGCCTTTCGAGGTTGCACCGGGGATCGATCGCGACGGCTCCGCTTGATTCCATTGCGGAGACGAGCGTGCGGGAGTAGCTCTCGAATATGTGCCTTGCGTCCAGCGGTTCGGGGGCGGCTGGCTCCGGATGGAGCACGAAGATGGTGGCGATGGCGATGATAGCTACGACGGCCGCGGCGCATGCGATGCGAATTTTGCGGCTGCGCCACAGGATTTTCAGCATGGCCCTCCCTTTCGGTGTCGAGAGGACGATACCGAGTATGCCGATGGATATGGCAAACCAGAGCGCTATGAGAATTGCGATGACCACAGCTGCAATATAAATTCTATTTTAGCGCCCATGATGGATGCTTTGAAAAATGTTGTTGTAATTGGCGACCGAGTGTTGATAAAGCCCCTGGAGGCGTCGAACCGAACGGGGAGCGGGCTATACTTGCCGCCGAGCGTGAAGGACCATGACGCCGTGCATGCGGGGCTCGTGATGCGGGTCGGGCCTGGATACCCGATTCCTGCGAACCGTGACCCGGATTCCATCTTTACGGGTGAAAGGGAAGATACGGTGAACTATGTGCCGCTACAGGTCCATGAAGGCGACGAGGCGCTCTACCTGCACGCAAGCGGGACCGAAATAGAAATCAACGGCGAAAAGTATGTCATCGTCGGGCAGAATGCGATCCTGCTCGTGATGCGCAACGAGATTCCCGACAGTATCGACAACCTCTAGGACGCCTTGCCGTCGAGTTTGGCGTGCGCTTCCTTGATTTTGGAAATCAGGACGGAAGTCGCGTCGAATTCTTCCTTGATTTGTCCGAGAATCTCGTCGAAGAGCTGCTGATTGCAGAACAGCTCGTTGCGGTTCTGCTTGAGGTTGCGGTAGGTATCGCGCAGGCTCAGGAGCGTCTTGGATTCGCGTTCCATGGAGGCGTTGACTTCCTTCCGGATTTCTTCGCGCTGGATTTTCTTTTGCGCGATGATATCGGGGTCGTTTTCGCTCAGGATATAGGTCGGGAGCGTTGCGTAATCTTCGAACTTGCCTGTCTTGAGGGTGCTGTTGCTGGAACGGACCACGTTGGTGCGCAGCCCGATGCCCTTGACTGCGGAGTCGATGGCGATGGAACAGTTGGAAGTGCCGTGATAGTTGCAGCGCACGCGCTTTTCGACCTGGCGCAGTTCGTTGTACGGGTTGAAGTCGCCGTCCGTTTCGATATAGCGGAGCGGAACATAGAGCGGCGTGGATTCGCCGGCGATTGTAACTTTGTACATAACGCAGGCTTCGTTGTTGAATTCCCTGGTGTCGTATTTGTTGTTGCTGCTGTTCAGCAGCCTGTCGATGCGGGCGAGGAGGTCGTCGGCATCGTAGCGCTTTTCATGGATTTCCGGGATGTTTTTCAGGAGGATTTCGAGGGCTATCTTCTTGTAGCCTTCGACAATAATCTTGTTCGAAATGGTGCGGCCCCAGATGTTTGTGCCGAGGAAGAAGGTGTCCATGAGGCTGGCTTCGGTGCGCCCGTTGAAGAAGGCGGCGGCCTTTGCGATGTTGCTTAGGACCATCCATTTCTTGATGGAGACGTAGATGTTGTTTGAGTCGCAGAGTTCGGCGAGCTTGCCGATCATGTCGAGCGCATCGGCAGAGAATGCAATCTTGTTGATTTTCTCTTTCCATTCCGCGGATTCTTCTGGCGTGATGGTGAGTTCTGCGGGGATGTCGGTCAGGGTCACATCGCGGGGGGTCGTGAGCAGCTGACAGAGGGCGCTTGCCGAGATGCTGTCGGGGAGGGCGACGGTGAGCGCTATCTTGTCTACAATCTCACCGCGGGTCAGGGCCACTTCGGGGCGCAGGTCGCCCGAAATGATGACCGGCGTGCCGGCGCGATCCTGGAGCGCAATCTGCACGCTCTCTTTTTGGCGCTCGTTCGTGACGTCGTAGCTCTGGAATACGATAAGGTTATAGTCGCTGAGCTTGGAGGGAATTTCCTGGACGCGCCTGCCGATGCGGAGCGCCTTGGCGTTCTTGAATGCGGCGACGAGCCTGTCGATGACGATGGCCTTGCCGGAGCCGGAGCGGCCGTAGAGGTAGAACGGTTCACGGACGATGGTCGTGAGAAAGGCTAGTTCGATACAGAATTCGCGTTCGGGGATGCCTGCGGAGAGGGCGTTCATCAAATCCTTAATACGCGTAGAGAGATTCATTTTCTATTCCTTCTTGCGGTTTGCGCGTTGCATAAAAAATAATAACGTGAGGCCATCCGTTTAGCGCCCTGTGTTCGCGCGGGCTGCGATAAGCGCGTTTTTGGCGGAGTCCGAGACGAGAACCCGCTGGCGGGCGATAAAGACTGCATGTTCATTTTGGAGTTCCGGGGGGAGCCTTGCGAAGTCCTTCTCGGTGATGACGACTTGTTCGCCATCGCGGAGAAGGGCCTCGAGGATACGCCGCAGGCGCCTGTCGTGGTCGCGGAGCGCGATGGTGCGGGTCGCGCGGATTCCCGAAGCGGCGACGTCGCTTGCGAACCGGGACGGGTCGGCTATGCCGCAGAGGAGGACCGGGTCGCGGCTGAGGGAATTGCCCGCTGCGTTCTTGATGCCCGCGATGCCGAAGGTGACATCGGCATCGGCGCCCGTATGCGTGCTCGCGCAACGGAGCGCGATTGCGGGCGCCGCATGATCCGTTGCCATGCTCCGGAACATGCCCGCGGGCACGAGGCTTTCGGTGTGCACGGGCGGGTCTTCCCAGTCGAGGCGGATGACTATGGCACCGGAAAGTCGGGTGTCCTCGAATCCGTCGTCGCAGACGATCGCATCGAATTCGCCGTCGAGTTCGTGGGCGGTGCGGTAGCGGTTGCCTGTCGAGAATACCTGGACCTGCGGCAATTGCGCGAGCCGCTGCCGTAGCATTTGCGCTTCGTCGCGGGCTTTCGCATGGCAAAGGACAGCGATACGCCCGGCGCCCTGTTCGCGGAGGAAACGGACGAACCACGCGGTGAACGGACTCTTGCCCGCGCCCCCGATGCGGAAGCTTCCTATTACATACAAGCTAGAATTTTGGAGCGGCTGCCCGGGCTTGAGGCAAAGGCGGTGGTGGAGCCGGTATGCGGCATGGTAAAAGGCGGCAAGGCATGTGAGCGGGAGGCGCGTTATTGTGTTCATGTCGTTGCGGCGTCCTGGCCGTAGGCCATGCTACAGGCAGTGGCGTTTCTGCTGCAGGTAGAGGTCGGCAAGCACGATAGCGGCCATGCTTTCGACGATGACCGGCGCGCGTACCGCGACGCACGGGTCGTGGCGGCCTTTGGCGGCGAGTTCTCCGTTCTCCCCTCCGCGGCCGGCGGTCTTCTGCGCTTGCGCGATTGTCGCGGTGGGCTTGAACGCCATGCGGCAGAGGATGTCTTCGCCGTTGCTGATTCCTCCGACGCAGCCGCCCGCGTTGTTTGTGCGCGTGCGGTATTGCTTGCCGTCGAAGTAGATTTCGTCGTTGTGGCGGCTGCCGCGCATGCGCGCGGCGGCGAACCCGCTGCCGATCTCGAAACCCTTGCAGGCGGGGATGCTGAGCATCGCCTGGGCGAGCAGCGCGTCGAGCCTGTCGAACACGGGTTCGCCGAGTGCGGCGGGGACGCCGCGCACCAGCAGCCGCACCGTGCCGCCGATGCTGTCGGCGTTCTTCTTCGCGTCGAGGATTTCTTCTTCCATTTTCATGCCCGCTTCGGGAACGGGACAGCGGACGGGAGAGGCTTCGATAGATTCGTGCGTGAGTGTACCGATGTCGAATTCGGGGCAGTCGATGTTGCCGACGGAATCGACCCACGCGATAAATTCTGTTCCGGCGACCTGTGCGAGGAACTTGCGTGCGACGGCGCCCGCGCAGACCCTGCCGATGGTTTCGCGTGCGGAACTGCGTCCGCCGCCGCGGTAGTCGCGGAACCCGTACTTCATGTCGTAGCAGAGGTCGGCATGTCCCGGTCTGTACCATTTCTCGATATCCGCGTAGTCATGGCTTCGCTGGTCCTCGTTGAATACGGCGAACGAGATGGGAGTCCCGGTCGTCTTGCCTTCGAAAACGCCGCTCAGGATCCTGACCTTGTCCTTTTCGTCGCGGGCGGTGGTCATCGCGCCCTGCCCCGGGCGCCTGCGGTCGAGGTAAAACTGGATGTCTTCTTCGCAGAGGGGAAGCCCTGCCGGGCATCCGTCCACGACGGCGCCTACTGCCGGACCGTGGGATTCGCCCCAGGTCGTCACGCTGAAAATTTTGCCAAAAGTGCTAGCCATGTTGCAAAATATAGATAAAGAGGCCCTAAAACCGTCCGGACGGCCCATTTTTGCTGAAAGTTTACTATCTTTTACAAAGGTTTTAGGAGATAGTCCGTGTCCATGTTTAGAAATATCATCGTCTTGTTGCTGCTGGCGCTTTCCATGGAAGCGTTCGCGCAGCGCAATGGCGAACTCGAATTTGCCGGTATCCCCTTTGGCGCCTCGCGCGAGACAGTGATTGAAGAGGTGATGAAGATGGGCTACGAGCCCTTCGGCCAGATGGGCAAGGGTGAGCGGGTTGTGCTTCCCATGTTCAATTTCGGCGAACTGCCGGTTCAGGTTTCTTTCATCTTTAACGCGAACGACAAGTTCTACGCTTTTGAAATCCGCACGGGCAAGGTGGAGGCGAGCCGCAGGTTCAAGGCCATCGAGGCTGCGGAATACATGTCGGAACAGTTTACGCTCAAGTACGGCAAGCCTTCGCAGGCGCCGACGCTTGTTGAATCCGCCATCAAGGAAGGCCGCAACAACTACCAGGAATGGTTCGGGGTCAAGGTCCTGAACGCCTTTACGGCTGTCGTCGGCAAGTCCAACCGCTATTTCGTTCTTGGCTACGTGGAGCACCGCACCCTCGCGAAGGAAGGGCTCGCGCAGAAGAAGGGCAAGGAAAAGGGAAGCGACCAGCCGGTGTTCTAGGTCGGACCTCGCCCCTAAGTCTAAGATAGATAATAAGTTAAAAAGAAAACCCCGCCTATGCGGGGTTTGTTATTTTGTTCTGAAAAAAAATAAACTTATGTAAACTTTGTCACACGTCGCGGTCCCTGTTGCACTGCGGGCAGAGCCCGAACATGTAGAGCGACGCTCCGGTGAGCGAACAGCCTTCGGGGAGCATCTGTTCGCAACCTTCCGGGACGCTGTCGATGTCGATGACCCTGCCGCATTTTTCGCATCGGAAATGGCTGTGCGGTTTGGTCTCGCCGTCGTAGCGCAGGAACCCTTCGCCGAAGTCCAGCGAGAGGGCGAGCCCTTTTTCCGCGAACAGTTCGAGCGTGTTGTAGACGGTCGTCCGCGAGAGCCCGGGATTGCCTGGCAGCAGCGCCTGGTAGATGGAATCCACCGACGGGTGCGAATGGACGCTTTTCAGGTAGTCGAGAATGAGGACCCGCTGTAGCGACGGGCGGATCCCGCATTCTTGAAGCATGACGGAAGCGGATGCCATCGCTTACTTGAAGTAGCGTCCGAGCAGGCCCTGGAAGGCTCCGCCGTGGCGGGCCTCGTCTTTGCACATTTCGTGGACGGTATCGTGGATGGCGTCGTAGCCGAGTTCCTTCGCACGCTTCGCGAGGGCGAGCTTGCCTTCGGTGGCGCCCGCTTCGGCGGCGACGCGGAGTTCGAGGTTCTTCTTGGTGTCGGGGTAGACGACTTCGCCGAGGAGTTCTGCGAACTTGGCGGCATGTTCGGCTTCCTCGAAGGCGATGCGCTTGTAGGCCTCGGCGACTTCGGGGAACCCTTCGCGGTCGGCCTGGCGGCTCATGGCGAGATACATGCCGACTTCGGTGCATTCGCCTGCGAAATTCTCGCGCAGTCCCTGGACGACCTCGGCATCGAGACCCTGGGCGACTCCGATCTTGTGTTCGTCGGCCCATACGATCTTGCCGCTAGACTTGTCCTCCTTTTCGAAGAACTTGCTCTTGGGAGCGTGGCACTGGGGGCATTCGTCCGGAGCCTCGGGGCCCATGTGGACATAACCGCAGACTTTGCAAACCCATACTTTCATTTGTGTCTCCTGTCCCGCTTGGCGGGGGTTTGGGTGTTTGTAACTGTGATTATGGAAATTATAAAATCACGATCGCGCTTTGTCAATCGTTTTGTTATAAATTTTTGTAATTATTACAGGAATTCTGTTTTTTCGGCTTGCGGCGGGTCCCTGCTAGCCCTTGAAGTCGTCGAGGGCGTCGTTCGGGCCCATGAGGAACAGCACGTCGTTTTCCTTGAGCACGTAGTCGGCGAGGTTGCCTATCTTGGGCTTGGTCTCGAGCGGGTCGCGGATGGCGATGACCTGGATGCCGTACTTGTGCGTGAGCGAGAGGTCCTTGAGGGTCTTGCCCTGGAACTTTTCGGGGCACACGACCTCGACGATGGAGAAGCCTTCCATGAACGGCAGGAAGTCGAGCATGTTCGGCCTGTTCAGGCGTTCGGCGAGCGCGATGGCGCTGTCGCGTTCCGGGTGGAAGATGTCGGATACGCCGAGCTTCTCGAGGATGCTCGAGTGGGCGGCGCTAGAGGACTTCGCGATGATGTGCTTTACGCCGAGTTCCTTCAGGTTCAGTACGGTAAGGAGGCTTGCTTCCAGGTTCTCGCCGATACAGACGATGACGGAGTCCGCCTTCTGGAGCGGGATGCTCGCGAGCTGCTTCTTGCGTGTGGAGTCGGCGACCATGGCCTGCGATACGGTGCTGGAGATGTCCTGCACCTTTTCGGGGTGGTTGTCCACAACGAGCACGTCGTGGCCGAGACTGGTCAGGTGACGGGCCAGAAAGATGGCGGAGTTGCCGAGCCCGATGATGATGTACTGCTTCGATGCCATGAGCTATAATTTAGTAATCAATCCCTAATTATCAATTATCAATTGAGGATTAGCCCACCATGATGTCTTCTTCGGCATACCAGGTAGTGTTCTGGACCCTGCCGGCGACCGCCGAAATGAGGAAAAGCGGGCCCATACGGCCGATAAACATCACGCAGCAGATGACAATCTGGCCCACGGTGGAAAGTTCGCCGGTAAGCCCCATCGAGAGTCCGCAGGTGCTGTAGGCGCTGATGACCTCGAAGAGGATCTTGAGGAAGGGGGTGCCGTTCTCGTTGAACCCGGTGCCCGCCGGAATCTCGGTGATGAGGAGGACCATCGTTGCAAGCGCTATAACGACGATGGCGACCACGAAGATTCGCACGGCCTTGTCGACTGTGGTTTCGGGGATGGTACGGCCCATGACCTGGGTCTTTTCGCGACCGAGCAGGCGGTTGAACCCGAGCAGCCCGATGACCGCCGCGGTCGTTACCTTGATGCCGCCGCCGCAGCTTCCGGGGTTTGCGCCGATGAACATGATGATGGCGAAGAAGAACAGGGAGCTTGCGCACAGGGCCGGGGTGTCTACCGTGTTGAGGCCCGCGGTGCGGCTCGTGAAGGCCATGAAGAACGTGGTCTGGAGCTTGTCGAAGAAGCTTAAGCCGTCGAGCGTGTTGCCCCATTCGGTTATCATGAAGGCGACGATGCTTGCGCCGATGATGACGAACGTGCAGAACGTCGCGATGCGGGTATGGAGCGAAATCTTGCGGAACTTGCGCTGCTTGAAGTCGAAGGAATACTGCAACTCGGTTATGGCGAGGAACCCGAAGCCCCCGGCCAGCGCGAGGATGCAGGTGGTGATGTTCATGACCGGGTTCAGCTGGAACTGTACGAGCGAGTCGGGGAACAGCGTGAACCCGACGTTACAGAACGAACTGACTGCCTGGAATAGCGAGCAGAAGATGCGGTCGTGGAGCTCCATGTCTCCAAACTGCGTAAAGTAGAGCACGCCGCCGATGGCTTCCAGTATGAACGTGAAGGGGAGGACGGCCATGAGGATGCGCTTCGCGTCGACGTTTCCCTCTTGCGTGAAGTCGGCGAGCAGCACGGACTGGTGGTTAAAGCCCGGGTGCATGCCCGCAAGCAGGATAAGCACGGTAGACACGGTCATGATGCCGAGGCCGCCCAGCTGCATGAGGACGACGAGCACCCAGTTGCCGAATGTCGAGAAGGTCGAGCTGATGTCGATGACGGAAAGGCCTGTCACGCACACTGCGGATGTGGCCGTGAAGAGCGCCTGGAGAAAGTCGATGGGCTCGCGGGTGGAGACCGGCAGGCGCAGGAGTACCGCGCCGACGGTTATAAGCATAAGATAACCGAGCACCACCAGGGTAATCGGGTTTGCCTGTTTTTTCGGTTTGAAGACGTTCTCGGACGTCGTATCCGAGAAGGCTTGGTACTTGGAACGAAGCATGGAGCGAAATGTAGCAATTTTCTACATTTGGGCACGCTATGAGGAATTTGCGGTCCATATTGATGCCGCTGGCGATTGTTCTCGGGATTCTGCTCCCGCAGGCGCACGTGCTTTCGCCTATGATGCCCTTCCTTATCGGCTCGATGATGTTCCTGACGTTTGTCACGAAGATCCCGCCGCAGACTCACGGCTACACGTTCAAGATCGAGGCCCGCGCGTTTGTCGCAAGCCTTGTGCTGATTGCCGCCCTGTGGGGTATCGTGGAACTGTTCGGGCTCCCGCGCGAGGTGCTGCTGGGCGGTGCCATCATCGCTCTCTGCCCGCCTGCGAATGCCGCCCCCAC
This sequence comes from Fibrobacter sp. UBA3718, assembly GCF_002371935.1. NCBI lineage: Bacteria > Pseudomonadati > Fibrobacterota > Fibrobacteria > Fibrobacterales > Fibrobacteraceae > Fibrobacter > Fibrobacter sp. UBA3718. The sequence goes on from NZ_DFHR01000002.1 coordinate 13,617, forward strand.
GATGGCCAAGATGCTCGGCGGATCGGCTTCGCTCGCGCTCAAGATTTTTTTGAGCGGGAACTTGCTCGCGTGCTTTTCGATCCCCGTCATTTTCGGGTACCTTACCGGCGCCGATGCGAGCCTCTCCGAAATCGCGATGAAGATTTTCAATACCATCCAGCCCATCATCAGCATACCGCTCGCGTTTGCGCTGGGCCTGCGCGCGTTCTACCCGGAGCTTGCCGACCGCGCCGCGAAATTCCAGAAGTACACGATGTTCATCTGGACGTTCTCGGTGTTCGTCATCATTTCGAAGGCGAGTTTCGATATCCGCGAGATGGGGTTCACCGACTTGTGGAACAGCGGCAAGCTCCCGATGATGGCGGGGGTCTCGCTGGTGCTCTGCATTTTGCTGTTCTGGCTCGGCTGGTTCTGTGAACGCAAGCGCCGCCCCATCGAGGGGTCGCAGAGCATGGGGCAGAAGAACACGACGCTTGTCATCTGGGTTTCTACTTTGTACGCAGGCCCGGTGGTGGCGCTCGCACCGACCTGTTACGTTATCTGGCAGAACCTGGTGCTCACTTGGATGAGCCGCGAAAAGACCCGCGAACGGATGCTCCGCGGCCAGGAAAAGAAAAATCCCTAGTTTTATGTGCCCTTTTTTGTGTTCTAGGAATACAGCCGTGTTCCAAGAACACGCTTTTGTGTTCTAGAATGCTGAAATTTTATATGATTTCTCAAAAAGTGTAAAATTTGAAGTAAAAACGGCATTTTTGTGCTCTATTCCGTTGCACAGCCCCGGAAAAAGGCTATATTTGTAGTGATGAATGCGATTGTAGAATACACTGATTATCGCAAGTTCATTCGTGACTACTACGAGGAACGCAAGCGGAGTTCGGCATTTACCTGGCGAGATTTTGCCCGGGATGTCGGTTTTTCGTCGGCGGTGTACCTGAAGTATGTCAGCGAGGGGAAAAAGAACCTGAGCGTGTCGGCTGCGGGTTCGGTCGCGCGCGCCATGGGGCTTGTCGGTTTCGAGGCCGAATATTTTGTGCTCATGGTCTCGTATGCGCACGCGAAAAACGACAAGGCGAAGCGTGCGGCGTTCGAACAGCGGTGCGCGCTCGCGATGGCGCACAAGGTGCGCGTTCTGGGCAACGAGGAATTCGACTATTTCAAGTCGTGGAAAAACCCGGTGATCCGTGAACTCGCATCGCACATGCCCGGCGCGAAGCCGCTCGATATCGCGCGTGCCTGCAAGCAGAAGATTTCTGCGGCGGAGGTTGCGGAGACGCTCGATTTTTTGGTGAAGGCGAAACTCCTGAAGAAGGACGGGAGCGGTAACTACCAGCAGACAGACAAGGCCATCTCCATGGGGAAGGTGGACGCGGTTCCGGTGGCGGCTCGCGAGATGCAAAGGCAAATGGGGGAGTTTGCGGTTAGTGCATTGGATTTGCCGCTATCGGAACGCGACATGTCGGGGCTTACCATGGGGATAACGAGCCGTGCCTACGAGCGCATAAAGAACGAACTTGCGGAATGCCGCAAGCGCATTATGGCCATTGTCGTGGAAGACGACGAGACGGAGCGGGTGTATCGCCTGAACATGCAGCTGTTCCCGGTGAGCGAAAACATCAAGGACAAGGACTATTTGAAAAGGGGCTGGACGGATGATGAAAAGAAAACTGTTTAAGTGTGTCGGTGGCGTATTGCCGGTCTTGTTGCTGCCTCTGGCCATTTTGTCGTTTGTAGTTGTGGGTTGTGGCGACAGCGAGGTTGCGGGCGGCGTTACAGAAGATGCGGGCATTGTCGCCGACGTATCGGGCGTGTTCCAGAAGGGCCCGTTTGTCGAGGGGACTCCCGTGAAGGTGAAGGGCGTTGACTGCGAGACTCTCGAACCGACGGGCGAGATTGCCGAGGGCTCGATCGCGAACAGCAGGGGCGAATTCAATTTCGCGAAACTTACTTTGTCTACATCGTGCGCCATATTCGAGGCGACGGGCTATTACCTGAACGAACTGACGGGCGAGCGGACTGCGGACAAGTTTACTCTTCGCGCGGTGACAAGGCTTACGGACCGCAACAGCGTGAACGTGAACCTGTTCACCCACATGGAATATGGACGCGTGGTGCGCCTGGTGACCGCGAAGGGCATGGACTTTGACGACGCGAAGGAACAGGCCGAGGCCGAAGTTCTGGCGGCGTTCGGAATTGCGGGCGAACTTGAAGAGTTCGAGGACATGAACATCGCAGAACCGGGAGATGGCAATGCGGCCCTGCTTGCCGTGAGCGTGATGATGCAGGCCGATGGCGGTGTCGCGGAACTGGCCGAACGCCTCGACAAGTTCGATGACGCATTTGTCGCGGCTGGCTCGTGGGAAGATGCCGAAACGAAGAAGGCTATGGCAGGCTGGGCGCGCGCGGCCGAAGCGAACGGCGAGCTCGATGCTATCCGCAGGAATGTCGAAAGCTGGAGCGAGGGCGGCGTGGCGCCGTCGTTCGAAAGCTACGTGGACGAGATTGTCGAGGAAGTTTCCAGGAACCCCTACCTAAACCCCGAAGTGGAATACGGGACGCTCGTGGATGCCCGCGACGGCCATGCCTACGCGACGATAAAAATCGGTGGCCAGACGTGGATGGCCGAGAACCTGAACTACTTCGATACCGTGGCGGTGCCCGGACTCAAGGACAGCAGCTGGTGCTACGACAAGAACCCCGCGACGTGCGCGACGAAAGGCCGCCTCTACGCCTGGGTCGTGGCTATGAAATCGGTCTGCCCCGACGGCTGGCATCTGCCCGATACGACGGAATGGAACGCCCTGATTGCCGCAGTGGACGGCGATGCCGCTGCGCTCAAGTCGCAGGGAAGCTGGGACGACGGGAGCGGCACGAACAGCTCGGGATTCTCGGCGGTCGCGGGCGGGGAACGCTACCGTAGCGGCTCGTTCGATTCCGAGGGGCTCAAGGCCTATTTCTGGAGTTCCGCCGAAGCGCAGGACGAAAGCGGCTTTGCGGGCTACGCGGTGCTTTTCGGGAGCGGAAATTCGGTCACTTTGAAGAGTTCTCCTGGCAACAACGGGCATTCGGTACGTTGCGTCAAGGACTAGGATAATATATATTGATTAAAAGGGTTGAGGCGAGAAGTATCATGAAGAGGTTCATTTCTACAGTAATCCTGTCGCTGCTTGCGGCTTATTCGTTCGCGGCGAACGGTACCATGAAGGGCGAAGGTACTATCGAAAGCCCGTTCCTGGTCGATGACTACGAAGACCTGAAGATGATAGGCAAGGGTGCCTACCTGTATTCTTCGGCCTATATGCTGACTGCCGATATCGACGCTTCGGCCTCGTATGGCGAATGGTGCAGTGAAGGCGTGTGCAACGGGTTCATTCCCTTGGGACTTGAGAAGGATGCTGCGGACGCTTCCGTTTTTACGGGCTATTTTTGGGGGCACGGATTTACGATCAGGAATATGCGCATATGGACGCCCTGTGCGCACAACGTGGGTTTTTTCGCGAACCTGGGTGGACTGGTCTCAAATTTGTACTTTGATTCCCTTGTGGTGTGGGGCGGCCTGGATGATATCTATGCGCCCCATTCGAAATATGTCGGCGCCGTTGCGGGCACGGCTACCGGGTATATCCTCGATGTGCACGTTACAAAAGGCGAAGTGCAGGGCCGTGAGTATGTGGGCGGTATCGTGGGCGACATGGAAAAGACGACGGCCAATTTGGATAATGTCTCGTATGAGGGCGTTGTCCGGGGCGGATCCAGTGTAGGGGGGCTGGCCGGAAGATCCCGTGGTAGGATTACCGATAGCAATGCAGATGTCGAGATTTATGCGAAGGGAAGCGATATTGGTGGCCTTGTTGGCGAAAATAAAGGAGATATTGAAAAAAGCGAAGCGGCTGGTTTAATCCTCCCCATTGCCGGAAGTTCAATCACCGAAGTCGGCGGGCTTGTGGGGTATAACATAAGCGGTGGCTACATCACTACATCCAGGGCATCTGTGGATATTCTGCCTTTGACTACTGCGGTTCCCAAAAGCAAATTGGGCGGTCTGATCGGAGCCAACTATGGTTCTATTGAGCAGTCGTATGCTACGGGCAGCGTCACTGGGAGCGAGTTCGATATTGGCGGCCTGGTCGGTAAGAACTATGATGGGACTATCCGTAATTGCTTTGCTACGGGAGCGGTGAGGGGGAATAGGTATGTAGGCGGACTCGTTGGCGATGCATCGGGAGCGGTAAGCACGTCGTACTCGGTCGGGCCTGTTGAAATTTTTGATACGACGGAAGTCGAGGAGGTAGGCGGCCTGATTGGTTGGGGAGATGCGGACAGCTCCTACTGGAACGTGGAATTTTCCGGATTGGATACAAGCAGCGGCGGGACGGGACTTTCCGATGCCGCCATGAAAAAGTTCGAAAGCTTTTTCGGATGGGACACCGAAATCTGGACTATCGACGAGGGGGAATCGTACCCCTACCTGGCTGTGTTCGGCAAGAAGCCCGATGCTGTCGTCTATGCGATTCCCACGACGGCAGCGAAGTGGCAGGAAAATCCGGTTGTCGCCGCGAAAGACGATACCGGCCGTGAATTGTTCGGCAAATGGACTGGCGCGAACTACCTGAATGCGGCGCGCGATTCCATCTACTACGGCTACAAGATTGGCTACGTCAAGGAATCCGATACCGTCTGGAGTACGTCGAGCTACATGGCGGTCCCGAACCGTATCGAGATTGCGACTCTCGAAGACCTGCAGAAGATTGGCAGGCATGTCGGCTTCCCGCTGTTTGCAAATTACGAGCTGACGGCCGATATCGATGCGTCCGGGGTTGATTTCGAACCTATCGGTGACGAGCGTGTCTTGTTTACGGGTGGCTTCGACGGCAAGAACCATACCATCAGTGGATTCAGGATTGATGGCCGCAAGAAGGATTATTCCGGACTCTTCGGGAAGGCGGAAAAGGCTGTCTTCAGGAACATTGTTTTCAGGAACGCAAATGTCAATGGTAAGAAAATAGTTGGCGTGCTTGCGGGCCAGATTGACGGGTCGATTGTGAGCAACGTTGTCTCGTATGACGCAACGGTCAATGGCCATAGCAATGTCGGTGGGCTTATCGGTATCGCGTTCTCAAACGACATGGAGCGCCTTGCAAGTACGGGCGCCGTCACGGGAGATACCTGTGTCGGAGGTCTTTTCGGGGCGTTCGCGTCGAAGTTGACAGATGCCTATTCCGTGAATGTCGTCAAGGGTCATTATTGGGTTGGGGGCGTTATGGGCGGTGCGAATTTGGATTTCCATAATGCCGATACCGTCCTCAATGTTTACTCCGCGAGCCTTGTGAAGGGCCCCCGCAAGCGTATCGAGGGAATTGCCGGATCCGTGGAGAATTCCTACTACGACGAGAAGTATGCGGACATATACTTCGACAGCACGCTTATGCCTTCCGAATGGCAGGTCGATCGGTACGAGTTGGGTGAAGCGCTCCCGACTGATTCCCTGCTGAAGCGGGCCACGTTCAAGGGGTTCGACTTTGAGTCCGTGTGGACTATCCAGGAAGGCGTGTCGTATCCTTATTTCAAGGGAATGGACCCCTCGCTTCCGGGAACATTGGTCGATGACGGAACGAGCTATGCCCTGGTGGGCGAAGGTACGGCGGAAAAACCGTTCCAGATTACCAGCTACGATGACCTCAAGAATGTCGGCAAGCATGAATTCGGCCTGGACGCCCATTACGAATTGCAGGGATTTTATGCAAGCGAATCCGCGACGGACAACTGCGTCGACGGCGTGTGTGCCGGTTTTGAACCCATCGGCGGAACCGAAGGTTTCAGCGGGACGTTCATCGGACACAGGGACGGCATTTTCAAGCTGACCATCAACCGCCCCGACGAGGATTACGTCGGCTTGTTCACGAAACTCAATCCCGGTGCCAAGGTTTCGGGAATAGGGTTGGGCGAGAGCACCATTATCGGCAGGAACTATGTGGGTGGTATTGCCGGGCTGGACAAGGGTGCCGACCTTGAGAGCATGGGTACGGAACGCGACCTGGTCGTTCGCGGCAACAACTATGTCGGTATGGTTGTCGGGGCGAAGGAAGGTGGTACCGCGAAGTACGACCATGTCAACGGTACGGTTGAAGGCAACGATTATGTCGGATCCTTTGCCGGAAGCTCCAAGAACGCTTCCTATACAGACAACCTTTCCTGGGCGAGTGTTCAGGGCAATGCCAATGTCGGCGGCTTTGTCGGTATCGATTCCGCTTCGGCGTACACGAACATCTACAGCATAAGCCAAGTGCGCGGAAACGAAAATGTCGGGAACCTGGCGGGATCAAGCGAGAAGTCGACCTACAAGTCGGTCTACTACGATGGCGAAGTGTGGCAGTTCGACAACAGCAGTGTCGGAAAGTCGCTCACGACGGCCGAAATGCTGGATTCGGCTTCTTACGAGGGCTGGGAATTCGGGACGGTGTGGCTGAAACATGCCGCAGATGCCTATCCCATCCTCGCATGGACAGACGGTGTCAAGTTGATTTACCCTGTCAGGACACACGATGTGAAATTCCAGATGGAAGGTTCCGGCACCGAGGAAGACCCGTTCCTCGTCAAGACATACGACGACCTCAAGGCGATAGGCTATGGGAAATACAAGCTCTCGGCGGTTTACCGTCTTGCAAACGATATCGATGCGTCGGCCTCCTCGGATGAATTATATTATGTGGATTCTGCCAGCCATCCGCAGCTGAATTTCACCATCGGTTTCCCGTCTATCGGGAAGTATCGCGAAAATTCCAAGGGCCTGTTCGGGGGTTCCTACGAACACGGGACGGATACGACCTTTACGGGCAAATTCCACGGGAACGGCCACGTGATACATGACCTGTATATCTGTACGCTCCAAGCGTACCGCAATTCGGGATTCTTCCTTGCTATCGATTCTTCGGCAATCGTGGATAGCCTTGAAATAAGGTTTGTGGAGTTCTCCGGCGTTACAGCAGGCCTTGCCTATGTGAACAAGGGAATTGTAGACAACGTAAATGTCAAGTGCGACAATCTGGAGGCCGATGTGGGGCTTGTCTACCGGAACGAGGGTACCATCCGGCAGAGTTCCTTCGAGGGGTTCTTTGGCGGTTACGGGCGTTTCGGCCCTCGCGGGGGTGGCCTGGTCTATATCAACGAGGGAACCATATCGGAATGCTACGTTAATGCGGATGTCGAACGGGATATGCCGTATGTCATAGCTGGCTTTGCCGTGGAGAACCACGGGACAATCGAAAATTCGTTCTCGATGGGTGATGTGCTCGGAATGAACGATTCCGCCTATTCGGCTGTTTATCTGAATACGGGTGTCATCAGCAAGTCTTATTCTGTCGGAAAGGGCTATCGCGCCTTTGCATACGAGAACAAGGGTTCCATCGAAAATTCGTATGCTCTCAAGACGAGGTATTTTGTGGAACAGTCCGACAACGGGAAGCCTGTCGATGGTACGAATTACCATACGCCCCAGGGAACTACCATGGGCTCCATGTACATGCAGGATGAGTACCGCGGTTTCGATTTTGATTCCGTGTGGTACATCAAGGAAGGCTTCTCGACACCGATGCTGCGCGGTTTGCCGAACATGCCATTCCCTGCGAGTGTGAATCTGAAGCTTGAAGGGAACGGGTCCCTCGAAAATAGGATCCGCGCCAAGATACTCGAAGATGCCATCGTGATGGATTCGACGATGACGAAGGTGGTCCATCTGGATGTTACGAGTATCTTCCTGATTGATTCTCTGGAAAAGGCGGAGAACCCTTCCGGGATGTTTGAGATTTTGTACAGCGTGGGCATGGTACTCGGCAAGGATACGATTTGGAGCGACGAAGCCGTAGCTAGACTCGGTGTCCTGAAGTCGGTTGGCTTGAGCAAGGTTGCCACCCCGTCGGGAGCCCGCTTCGGTGCCGCCTTCCGAGGCTCGAATGTGGCGCTCCGTTTCGAAATTCCTGCCGCGGGTGCCGTGAAGTTTATGCTCATGGACATGCAGGGCCGTGTCGTCCGCACGTTCAACCTGGGCAACCGTGCCGCGGGTGCGTATAGCGAAACGCTCGATGCCGGTGCGATTGCCCGAGGCCGCTACATCGGCGTGTTGCAGGTGAACGGCAAGGTGATGGAAAAAGTTTTGATGGCTAGAGACTAGGAGAGAGAAAGATGATGAAGTTACGTTTTGTTTTCGCTGCCGTTCTGTCGCTGCTTGCGATCCATTCGTTCGCGGCGAACGGCACCATGAAGGGTGATGGTTCCGCCGAAAAGCCTTTCCAGATTGAGGATTACGAAGACCTGAAGGCGATAGGCAAGGGCACTTACCTCTATTCTTCGAACTACGTGCTGACTGCCGATATCGACGCTTCGGCCTCGGCGCACGAGATGTGCAGTGACGAGGGCGGCTGCAACGGCTTTATCCCTATCGGCAAGAACAAGGATGCAGCCGACAGCGTGGCGTTTTGGGGAACTATCGACGGCCAGAACCACACGATTCTCAATTTAACAATCTGGCTACCCTGTGAACAGAATGTGGGCTTTATCTACGCACTTGTCGGTTCTGTCAAGAACTTGAATTTTGACCATCTCCATGTGACGGGGAGGGTGAGCGAAACCGACCATGTGGGTGGCGTTGTCGCAAGGCTTGTCGGTACGATTGAAAATGTGCATGTGACGAACGGTTTTGTTCAAGGGAAGAAGCGTGTCGGCGGCATTGTGGGTGCTGCGATGAGGGCTATCGGGTATTCCGGTATGATTCCCGCCTTGAAGGATGTTTCGTTCCAAGGAGAAATCAAGGGTACGGAACGGGTTGGCGGAATTGTGGGTGAAACAGACGAGGCGACAATCGATAGCGCCGTTGCCGATGTGAATATCATTGCTATGGACGGGCGTGTCGGCGGTGTTGTCGGGTTCAATGACGGGCGTATTACTAACAGCCGTTCCAAGGGAACGATTGTCCCGGGAGAATCCGATGTGAATAATGTCGGTGGCATCGCCGGAGAATCCGAAGGTGATGTTCAAATGTGCGTGTCTACAATGGACTTGGTACGTTACGGCTATGAATTTGATGAAGATATTGGCGGCATTGTTGGCGATAACGATAAGGGAACGGTATCCCATTCGTATGCCATCGGAAAGGTAGAAGGAGAACGCTATGTGGGTGGTGTTGTCGGGAGCGGTGGCTTTGTACAGAGTTCGTTCGCCATGGGCGAGGTGCGCGGAAACAACAAGGTCGGTGGCGTTGCAGGCTCCGGTGCTTCCATTTTCAATTCCTATGCGGCAAACAAGGTCTTGGGCGATTCGCTTGTAGGCGGGCTTATTGGATATTCGCCCGATACAATTTTTAGCTCTTACTGGAATACCGAAATTTCGGGACTCGATACGAGTGCAGGCGGCACGGGGCTTTCTACCGCGAAGATGATGAAACTCTCGTCGTTTGCGGGCTGGGACACTCTGGGTTACGATGGCTTCATTCCGGTTTATCTGGATACATGCGATTCCTATTTGCTTTTTGGATACTGCCATCATGCTACGGGTAGCTACGTCAATATCTGGAAAATAGACGAAGGCAAGTCTTTTCCGTATCTAGCGCTCAATCCCTATTCGCAAAAGTCGTTTATCCCGATTGCGACTCCGACTGTGGCGGCAAAGTGGCAAGAGCAGCCGCCTGTTGCCTCGCTTACCGAGGTCGATGGCGAACTTGTCGGCAAGTGGCTTGGCTGGGTGAATCTGGGCGATAAATATGATACCGTTAGTGGCGATTATACAAGTTTTATATTAAGGAGAGATACGCTCTATTATGGCTATAGAATCGGCGTGGTAAACGAAGGCGATACCGTCTGGGGAACGTCGAGCTACGTGGCTGTACCCAACGGGATAAAGATTTCTACACTTGCGGAACTCCAGAAAATCGGAAACGACATGGCCTACCCGCTGGTGGCAAGTTACGAACTGACTGCCGATATCGATGCTGCCGGGGTCAATTTTAGGCCCATCGGCGATAGCGTGCATGTGTTCGCGGGAGTCTTCGACGGAAAAAACCATACCATCAAGAACCTGACGATTGTCGACCCGTATCGTGACTTTGCGGGAATGTTCGGGGTGGCGGATGGCGCTGACATCAAGAACCTGAAACTTGAAAACGCGAAAGTCGAAGGGGATTGGTATGTCGGTGCGCTGGCGGGTGAAATCGATAACTCCCGTGTCACTAACGTTGTCTCCTTGAACGGGAACGTGTCGGGGATGTCGTTTGTCGGCGGATTGATGGGTGCTACCCGCATAAGTGAAATCCATGTGGTCGGGACTACCGGCTATGTAACGTCGGGCGATATTGTCGGTGGAATTTTTGGCGCTTCCGCTTCGAGGGTCGTAGACGCGTTCTCGGTGAATGTCGTCAAGGGTTACGAGAACGTGGGTGGCGTTATGGGCATTTCGGATGAGTTTTCATCGGGCACCTTGCAACAGAACATCTATTCTGCGAGTATCCTGAAGGCTCCCGACCCGGAAGGAATTATCGGAGGAAACTTCTTCGGGTCGGGCGAACACAAGAAATCATGTTATTTCGACAGTACTGTTACAGGAAACGTGTACGGAGGAAATACCACCGAAGAAATGTTGAAACAGTCAACATACGAAGGTTTCAACTTCGATACCGTGTGGGCTATCCAGGAAGGCGTTTCTTACCCGTACTTCAAGGGCATGGACCCGATATTGCCGGGCACGCTCGAAGACGACGGGACGGTAAATATGCTCGCTGGTACCGGTACCGAAAGGAACCCCTACAAGATTTATGATTACGATGACCTCAAGTATATCGGCAAGTACGAATACGGGCTTGACAAGTATTACAAGCTGATGAGCAATATCAATGCATCGTCTTCGTTCAAGGAAAACTGCAATGCCGACAGCACTCTTTGCAAGGGCTTCGAACCGATTGGCGAATTCAGTGGCGGGTTTGACGGGAATAACAAGTTTATTGCGGGCTTGAACATCAACCGCCCCGACGAGGATTCCGTAGGGCTTTTCCGGGCTCTGGCGGCGGGTGCCAAGGTGAGCGGCGTCGTCTTTGATACGGCTTCGTATCTTGGAAAAGATAATTCGTATGGGCCTGCGGATACTAGGGGTGCCATCCATGGCAAGAACTATGTCGGTACCCTCGCCGGTGTCGATAAAGGTGCTACGCTCGAAAAAATCTTTGTAAAGTATGATGTTTCTGGCGAAAATTACGTAGGCTCCGTTGTCGGTAAGAAATCTTCGGGATCTCTCGCAAAGAGCGCATCCAGGTTCCTCGTTTCGGGAAACGAAAATGTGGGCGGCCTCGTAGGGCATTTGGGCGCGGCTAGCGTAGCGGATTGCTATTCGATTGCGAATGTCGTGGGTACAAAGAATATCGGTGGCCTGTTTGGCTACTCCGACAATGCGGCTGTGAAAAACTCCTTTGCCGCAGGCCGTGTAGTGGGGTCTTCTAAATGGGGAGTTGTTGCAGGGGATGCCGACAAGTCGACTTATACGTCGGTGTATGGCGATAGCTCTCTTTGGTTTATTAATGTAACGGCTGGTGGGGAACTCCGCACTACGCGGCAGATGGTTACGAAGGAAAATTACAAGGATTGGGATTTCGATTCAACTTGGAGCATTGCTGCAGATACAACCTATCCCTATTTGTCTTGGTTTACTTCGGCTTACCGTATATCCAAAACAATGAAGGAAAAAGTCTATCCGAATCTGGATGTTGACCAAACGATGCTCAAAATGGCTGGCTCCGGTACTGAGAGCGATCCGTTCCTGATCAAGACGTACGGTGACTTGAAATCAATCGGGTACGGAAAGTACAAGCTTTCGTCCGTCTATCGTGTGGCTAATGATATCGATGCTTCTGCCTCAAAGACCCAAACCCTTTTCAGCGGGCGAGGCATTGGATTCAACCCTATTGGCAAGATTGAAATACTCGAAGATTTTTGCAATTGCTATGGTGTTGTTTTGGGCGGATATATACCGCAGGATACCTCGAGATTGTTTACTGGAAAAATTCACGGCGGCGGTCACAGTATCAGCGACCTTTATATGGACTTCTGGGACAGTGAACCCACTGGGCTTGTGGATACGATTGCAAAAACAGGTGTAATCGATAGCTTGTCCTTCAAGAGGTATGAGATAAGCAGAGAAGAAGGAAATGTAAATAAAGTTGGCGCCTTGGCCGGCGTGAACATGGGGACTGTAAGCCATGTTGATATGGATGTTTTGTTCAAGAAAACTTTTGACGGTGCGGGTCTTGTTTACGATAACAAGGGGCTTATAGAAAATTGTTCAGTCAAGGGAATTTTTGGCGGGTCATCTTTGGCGGGTATTTCCGTGATAAACGATGGCGATGTCCTCAACGTGAATGTTGATGCTGTCTGGAGCGATAGCTCGGGACTCGTTGGTGGAATTGCTCTTGTCAACAGGGGACTTATCAAGCTTTCGTCTGCCAAGGTGTCGTTGAATAATGGCCGTGGCCCGATTGGTGGAATTGCCGCCATGAATACGGGAACCGGGCGTATAGTCGACGCATCTGTAAATATTGATGCGAAACAGATTATCCAAGAACGCGGCGTGTATTATTATGTTGACCACAAAATAAAGGATTACGAATACGAGGATTTTTATATTGATGGAATAGGTGGCCTTGTCGCGATTGATAGCGGGACTATTACGAACTCTGCTGCAACGGGCGTTATTGACGCGAAGGATGGGGCCTATGTCGGTGGCCTGATCGCTAAAGCTTATAGCAAGGAATTGAAAGGGCTGCATGCGTCTGTCGATGTTGGGGGCATGTATTGTGTCGGTGGCTTTGTGGGCTTGAACCAGGCGACTATTTCTGAAAGCTATGCTGCCGGAAATGTCAAGGGGAGTGGAAATTATTCCTATTCTGGAGCATTTGTCGGCAAGAACGAAGGCGTGATTGAGCGTTCGTTTGCGATGGGGAATGCAAGCGCGGCTGCCGGTTTTGTCGGCGAAAATGATGGAACTATCAGGCGGTCCTATTCTACGGGAAATGTAGAGGAGGCTGGCGGTTTTGCCAATATCAATCAGGCTGTAATTGAAGATTGCTATTCGACGGGCGATGTGTCGGCGAATGAAACGCCATATGGCTTTGGATTTGCCAGTGTCAACGGTAGCGCTACGAAGGTGAGGGGGTATGCTTCCGGAACGGCCGTTAAGGACGGAAACCGTTTTTGCGTTGACTTGCCCAGAGGGTCGATGCCTTCGGATGAGTTCTACTACCTTGCCGACGGCTGTATCGATACACTGGCGACGAGTACCGGGCTTTCTCCCTCGGCAATGCGTAGGCAGAAGTTCTTCTCCGCGTTCGATTTCGATTCCGTGTGGTACATCAAGGAGGGTGTGAGCTATCCGCTGCTGCGCGGCATGCCGAACCCGCCGATGCTTGCAGAAGAGAATGCCGTGTACAATAGCAACACCGGGATTGCAAAGAATGTCCGCGCCAAGCTTCTCGAAGATGCCTTCGTGATGGATACGGCGGCAACGAAGGTTCTCGCGCTGGATTCTGCAAGCGAGGCTCTGCTCGATTCGCTCGAAAATGCCAAGGCGCCGTCCGGGAAGTTCGAAGTCTCCTACCGCGTGGGCGTTTTGCTCGGATCCGACACGCTCTGGAGCAAGCCCGCTACGATGCAGCTTGAAATCGAGAAGACGGTCGGGAACCCCGAAATTGCGGTTGCGTCTGGACTCGGGTTCGGTGCCGCATTCCGTGGCCCGCATGTCGCGCTCCGCTTCGATGTTCCTGCCGCGGGTGCGGTGAAGTTCGCGCTCATGGATATGCAGGGCCGCGTGGTGCGCACGTTCAACCTGGGGCTGCGTGCCGCGGGTGCGTATAGCGAAGCGCTCGATGCCGGTGCGATTGCGCGCGGGCGCTACGTGGGCGTGTTGCAGGTGAACGGCCGCGTCGCCGGAAAGACGCTGATGCTAAAAAGGTAGCCCATGACCCATGCCGAACTCCTAAAGCGACTGCAGGCCGAACAGGACCTGAAGTACCGCGACTTTCACGCATCGCTGTTGCCGAACATCGACAAGAAATCGATTATCGGCGTGCGCGTGCCTACCATGCGAAAGATTGCGAAGGAGTTCGCGGCGGCCGATGTCGCCAAGTTTTTGGACAAACTGCCGCACAAGTACTTTGAAGAAAACCAGGTTCACCTCTTCGTGGTCGAACGCATCAAGGATGCGGATGAATGCCTGTACCGCATCGAACAGTTCTTGCCCTACATTGACAACTGGGCCGTATGCGATGGCAAATCGCCCAAGGCATTGCTCAAGGACGAAAAACGGTTCGTGTCGTGCATCGAAAAATGGCTCAAGTCGCGCGAGCCCTACACGGTGCGCTTCGGCGTGAACATGCTCATGACGTTCTTTTTGGACGTGCGATTCGACAAGAAGTTTTTGAAGTGGGTCGCGGCTATTGATGAATCTCTGTTTAATGACGACGGCCGCGCGGAATGCCCCACCGATCGCTACTACGTGCAGATGGTTATCGCCTGGTATTTCGCGACCGCGCTTGCCAAGCAGTGGGATGCGACGTTCCCCTACATCAAGGGCCGAAAGCTTTCGCCGTGGATTCATGCGAAGTCGATCCAGAAGGCGTGCGAAAGCTACCGCATTACCGATGCGCAGAAGAAGACCTTGCGCGGCCTGAAGTAAAAATTCTATTATTTCATTCCGTATGCGCATCAGCCAGACATTTTGCGGAAGGCGGTTTACGTCGATGCTCTTTACGGCATCGTTTTCGGTCTGTGCTGAACTCGTGAACATCTTCATCGACAAGGTGGTCGCGGCCCGGTTCCTGGGCGAAAATGCGCTGGCGGCGATATCCTTCTTCACGCCGATGTTCTCGTTCATCCTGTTTCTGAGCGCGATGGTCATGGTGGGGAGCCTCGTCTGCTATTCGATTGAGCTGGGGCGCCTGAACAAGCACCGTGCGGACCGTTTTTTCGGACAGGGGATAATCCTTTCTTTTGCGGTCGGGATCCTGATGGTGGCTCTTTTTGCTGTCGGGCGCCTGTTCCTCGACACGTCGGGAATAGATGCCGAACAGCTGAAATTCGTGAACGAGTTTTACGGATGGTTCCTGGGACTTGCCTTCGTAATCCCGCTGAACAATATCTTGCAGGAGATGGTGTATGTCGACGGTGACATGAAGACATGCAATATCTCGTATGCGGTGCTGCTGCTTGGAAACCTGGTCTTCTCGTGCGTGTTCTGCATGTTCTGGGGAATGTCGGGAATCGCGCTCGGGACGGTGCTTTCCGTTGTTCTCAGCATCCTTGTGCTTTGTTCGCACTTTATGCGGAAGGGCAATACGCTCAAGTTTGTGTGGTATTTCAAGATCCGCGATGTCGCGAAGGTTGTCCGGTTCAGCATGGCGGAAGCGTGCGAGTATCTTTTCTTCGCGCTGTTTGCCGCAGTCATGAACTTCTACTTCGTCACCCATTTCGGCAGCGACAGGATTGCCATCCTCTCGGTTATTTACGAAATCCTTGAACTCAGCGTCGTATTCAATGGCATCTGGATGGCGGCCGAGCCGATTATCAACATCTACCGAGGCGAGGAAAACGGCAACGGGGTCGCGCAGATGATGGAATTCGTGAACTGGGTGTCGATCAAGGAGACTCTGGTCGCTACCGCGCTTCTGCTGGCGTTTGCGCCCCTGCTCGCGCGCCTGTTCCACATCAGTTCGGCAAGCGCCGCGGACGAACTCGCCTTTGCGATTCGCGCCTGCGCTGTCGGGCTGTGTCCGCTCGCTTTTGTGAAGATATATGCGGCCTATCATGTCCACGAAAAGCCGATTCTCTCGTTCCTGTTCATCTTTGTCGCGGTGTTCCTCGGCCCGGTAGCCTGTGTCCTGGGCGGTGTGCCGCTCTGGGGCGATGGTAATGTGTGGCTCGGATTTGGCGTTTCTCCGTTTGTTGCTTTTGCCGTGTGTTGCATCGTCCAGCTCGTGCTCTACGGTAGATCCGGCTTCCCGCTCCTTCTCGAAGAAACTGAAGAAACGGGACACTGGTATATGTACGATCTGTTGCTGAATCCCGAAAACCTGGTCAAGTACCGCGATATCATCGGGAAGAAGCTGAAGGATGCGTCCGTGGATGACGCCGGAATCGTGAAGGCGATGCTCCTGCTCGAGGAACTCGGCATGACCGTCTACGAGAGCAATGCGGGACGGAAGGTTTACATGGAAGTCTCGCTGCAGGTGCTGCAGGGCGAATTCCTGCTTGTCATCAAGGACGACGGGAAACTCATGGACCTGACGGACCTGGAGCGTTCGGTGACGGGACTTCGTGCCTACCTCGTGAACATGTTCATGAAGGTCCAGCGCGACAAGCATTACCTGCTTACCACGAGCTGCAACCGCCATGTGTTCCGCTTTGCGCAGGAATAGGATTGCTCCGCCGGATTCGAATTGCTAATTTTTCGGTATGGATAGAGCACGCCGCCGTAAATTCGGCCAGAATTTTCTGGATGTACCTACCGCGCAGATGATTGCGGGGGACCTGCCTGCAGAGGCGGGAGACTACGTGCTTGAAATTGGCCCCGGGCACGGGGCGCTGACCGAGCACCTGCTCGAGCGCGCCGTGCAACTCACTGCCGTCGAGATCGACGAGCAGTGCGTGGAATTTCTGGAACAGAAATTCCGGGGCCGGGAAAACTTCCGCATCGAGAATATCGACTTCCTGAAGTTCGACCTGCAGGGATTCCTGGATGCGCACGCAAAACCGTGGGTCACCGGCAATCTCCCGTACAACGTTTCCACGGCGATTATCGCGGGGCTCATGCCGAAGCTTCATCTGACCAGGGGATTCATGGGGATGGTGCAGCTCGAAGTCGCTGAACGCATCTGCGCCATGCCCTGCAGCAGCAATTACGGAAGCCTCTCCGTGCTCGTGTCCGCGTTCGCCGACACGCAGATACTGAGGAAGATCGGCCCTGAACATTTTACGCCGCGTCCGAACGTGGATAGCGCCACGATGCTCCTCACGCCCAAGGAATGCCCGTTACAGGCCCCCGAGGGTTACTTCGACTTCGTGCGGGCCGCGTTTACGCAGAAGAGGAAGACGCTCGCGAATTCCTTCGGTCGCGCCTACGACAAGAAGAAAATCCAGGAAGCCATCGAACTCCTGGATTATCCTACGACGGTCCGTGCCGAGGAACTTTCGCCTTCGCAGTTCCTTGAATTCTATAAGGTCATTGTCGGGAAATAACTTTATTTTTCGGCGGCGGCCTGCTCGAAATCGGTCGCGATGAGGTCGCTTACGTCGACCCTACCAAGATCCGGGGAGGCTGCAAGGCGGTTGGCCTGCTTCTCGATGACTTTTTCGAACAGGTTGCGCACGTAGCGTCCGTTTCCGAACCGGCTGTCTTTCTTGCTGACGGCATCGGCGATGCAGCGTTTCATGGCGGCCTCTGCGGCTTTGCCTATCTTGTAGTCGTATTTCGCGAGGAACGACCTGAAAATCTGCGCGAGCTCGTCTTCCGAATAGTCGGGGAAGTTGATGTACCTGTTGAATCGCGAAGAGAGGCCGGGATTCGAGTTCACGAAACGCTTGATTTCGTCCGTGTAGCCGGCGATGATGACCACGAGCCTGTCACGGTCATCTTCCATGCGCTTGAGGAGCGTGTCGATGGCCTCCTGCCCGTAGTCGTTTTCGGCGCTCCGCGCGAGTGTGTAGGCTTCGTCGATAAACAGGACTCCGTCCAGGGCATCGTCTATTACTTTGTTTGTCTTGATGGCCGTCTGTCCCATGTAGCCCGCGACCAGGTCTGCCCGCGTCGCCTCTACCAGGTGGCCTTTGCGGAGAACGCCCAGGTCCTTGAAAATTTCGGCCATGATGCGCGCGATCGTCGTCTTGCCCGTGCCGGGATTTCCGGAGAACACCAGGTGGTACGAGGTCGGCGGAACGGAAAGCCCTTTCTTCTTGCGTTCGTTCTGCACGCGGATAAAGTTGTAGAACGTGACGACTTCCTTCTTCACCGACGAAAGGCCGATGAGCGAATCGAGCTGCTTCACCGCTTCGCCCTGCGGGACGCGTTCTTCCTTTGCGGGTCGCATGTTGCGCGAGACGGCTTCTTTTAGAGGCGTGTTCTTGTAGTTCACCGGTCGCGTCGAGCACTTCACGAATCCCGGGCGCCATGCTGCCGAGCGGTTGTTCCCGATGTGCCTTTCCAGGTACTGCAGCCATTGCACCTCGTCCGGAGTGAGCTTGCCGTCGATGTTTGCAAGCGCCGCGGAATAGTCATAAAGGAGCCGTGAGTACTTGCGGACGGCATCGGGAGAAAATCCTCCGAATATCGAACTGAACAGGAATATCTCTCCGGTGGTCTCTATCTGGGCGTGGTTCCTTTCCAGGTTTTGCACCAGGGGACCCATCTCGATTTCTTTGTCGACGAATGACTGGAGAACAAGGCGGTTCCAGTCCGTCGTGGCGGGTGCGTTTGTCCGCAGGCGCAGCAGTAGCGAAACAAAACCGCAGGACTCGAACGAGTCGAGGCTCATTTCGTGGCCGAGCTTTTCGGAAAGGTAGTTGATGTCCGAGAGGAATATGGTCGAAAGTTCCTGGAACGTGTCGCTGCCTTCGCCCAGTTCAAAGTGGTTGCGCAACTTTTCGGCCACGCCGTCGTAATATATGAAATCCTTGAAGAAACTTGCGATGGCGTTTACCGTGGGCGCAAGCTTCGTCATGTATTTCGTGAGCCTCGGGTCTATCTGGCCGTTCGGCTTCACGGCAACGGCATACTGCGAATCTCCCGAAAGATTCTTCTCCATCGGGGATGTCATCACCTCTTTCATCAGGTCGGCAACCTGCTGCGCCGTCTCGGTGGAACGGTAGCGGGTCCACAGGAGGAACCCGGTTACGGAGATAATGAGGACGAGCGCGATGAAGAGGAGGTAGGCGGACGCTCCCAGAACGGAGGAAAGCTTGATGATGGCCACGGTGGCGACCATCGTGAGCATCAGCATGACGGAGCTGATGCCTGCGAGAAGAGTCTGGTTCGTCTTTCTTTTTGGCATACGCTCTTCAAATCTATATTATTTTACTGGAAACGAAACGGGAAAATAGCCCTGCGCCGCTACTTGCAGGAAAAACCCTGCAATTCGAGACCGGCACGCATTTCGCCATAGGTCGAAGTGCGTTTCATGTCCATCGCCTTCATGAATCGGCAATCGTTGTCGATGTGCATGCGGAATCCAGTCATGGTCGGCTCGACCTCGCCCTTGCCGCTTGCACGCACGTGTTCTATCATCTGTTCGCGCCTGTCGCTCAGTTCGGGCGGCACGAACACGTCGGTGACGATGTCGACATTCTTGATTTCGTAGTCACCGAACACGAACGAAATGGTGACGAGATTCTTGAGACCGTTGAACTGGCCGTTTACCTTGCAGACGAGATTCTTCTGCGTGTTCTTGACCTTTTTCGGCTTTGCCGCATTTGCCTTCGCTTTCGGGTCCGGCGTATACTGCAGGGCGTTCAGCAGGTCTTCTTCCTTGACGGCCCCGACGAGCTGGTTGATAAACTTTCCGTCGCGGATGAAGAAGAATGTCGGAAACGCTTGAATCGGGAGTGAAGCCTTTATCTTGTCTATGTTCGGCTCGTCGATTCCCACGGTCGCAATCTTGATGTCGCTGTAATTTTTGGCGATGCCGATGAGGGTCGGAATCATGATGAGGCAGGGCGGGCAGCTTGTGGAAGTGATGTCCAGAATCACTGGCTTTTTCGACTGCAGGATTTCTTTCTCGAAGTTGCTGTCGTTTATCTTGACAATCTTGATGTCTTCGGCCGCCTGTGCGTTCCCTTTTGCAAACGCGAAACTGGCCGTGGCCAGAGCCACGGCGCAGATATTCGCGATTACCTTTACGAAGGAGGTTCTCATCTTCGGGAATTACACCTTGTCCAAAGCCTGCGTGAGGTCCGCGATGATGTCTTCGACGTTTTCGATACCGACGCTGAAGCGGATCAGGTCCGGAGCAACGCCTGCCTCGATCAACTGTTCGTCGCTGAGCTGACGGTGCGTGTGGCTTGCCGGATGCAGCACGCAGCTGCGGGCATCGGCCACATGGGTCACGATGCAGATCATCTTGAGGTTGTCCATGAACTGGATGCTCTTTTCGCGGCCACCCTTGATACCGAAGGTGAGCACGCCACACGGGAGCCCGCCCTTGAACTGCTTCTTGGCAAGTTCGTGGTACTTGTTGCCCTCGAGGCCCGCGTAATCGACCCAGGCCACCTTCGGGTGGTTCTGCAGGAACTTCGCGCAGGCGAGAGCGTTTTCGCAGTGGCGCGGCATGCGCAGATGGAGCGTTTCAAGGCCAACGTTCAGGAGGAACGCGTTCTGCGGAGCCTGGATGCTGCCGAGGTCACGCATCAGCTGGGCCGTAGCCTTCGTGATGAAGGCGCCCTTGCCGAAAGCCTTCGTGTAGGCAAGGCCGTGGTAGCTCGGGTCCGGTTCGGTGAGACCCTTGAACTTGTCGTGATGGGCTTCCCAGTCAAAGTTACCGCTATCCACGATGCAGCCACCCACAGCCATCGCGTGACCGTCCATGTACTTGGTGGTGGAGTGAGTCACGATGTCCACGCCGAATTCAATCGGGCGGCAAAGAATCGGAGTCGGGAACGTGTTGTCCACAATCATCGGCACGCCGTGCTTGTGGGCAAGCTTCGCGAAACGTTCCAGGTCCAGAATCTTGCCGGCGGGGTTAGCCACCGTCTCGCCAAAGAAGCACTTGGTGTTCGGGCGGAAAGCCTTCTCGATTTCCTCATCGCTCGCATCCTGGTCCACGAACGTGCACTCAATGCCGAGCTTCTTCATGGTAACGCTGAAGAGGTTGCTGGTACCACCGTAAATAGCGCTGGTGCTGATGAAGTGGTCGCCCGCCTCGCAGATGTTGAACACGGCGAAGAAGTTCGCCGCCTGACCGGAACTCGTGAGCATCGCAGCGACACCGCCTTCCATAGCCGCAATCTTGGACGCCACGGCATCGTTGGTCGGGTTCTGCAGGCGCGTGTAGAAGTAGCCGCTGGCCTTCAGGTCGAACAGGTCGGCCATCGCGTTGCTGGACTCGTACTTGAAAGTGGTGCTCTGGTAGATGGGAAGGACGCGCGGTTCGCCGTTTTTCGGCTGCCAGCCGCCCTGTACGCACAAAGTTTCGATCTTGGACATATTTGCCTCTTGTTTGTTATAGCCTTAAAATATAGATAGACGAAAGACGGCAGACGAAAGACTATAGATGTTCTTACCAACAAGGTCTTCGAAAAAGGCCGCCTTAGCATATCATTTCGGTAGGTAAATATAGAAAAAGACTATACCTTGTCAATGCATTTATGCAAATATTTGCATAAATTTAAAATCGACCGACGGCGAAGCATCCCTTTTTCTATCTTTGGCTGCGATGACACCCGCGCGCAACAACATGGCCCTCTGGCATATCCTCGCCATCGCGACGATTGCGTTCTGGGGCACGAGTTTCGTGAGCACGAAGGTGCTGCTGAACCACGGATTCAGCGCCGTGCAGATTTTTACGTTGCGGTTCGCGGTCACCTACCTTATCCTGCTCGCGGCATCCCACAAGCAATTCCGCTGCCAAAACTGGAAGCACGAATTCATCCTGTTCATCTGCGGTATCACGGGCTGTACGCTCTACTTCTGGGCCGAGAACACGGCGCTCTCGCTTTCACCCAGCAGCAACGTCTCGCTTATCGTGTGCACGAACCCGTTGCTCACCATGATTTTCGGGGGCATCCTGTACAAGGCGGAGCGCCTCGGCAAGCGGCAGGTTCTCGGGTGCCTGATTACGTTTGTCGGGATGGTGCTCGTGGTGCTGAACGGCAAGTTCATCCTGAAGCTTTCGCCCGTAGGCGACATGCTCGCGTTCACCTCGTCCGTCATGTGGGCCATCTATTCGCTGGTCGTGCGCCAGTTCAACGGCGTGTATTCTACTTTGTTCATAACCCGCAAGATGTTCTTTTACGGGGCGCTCATGTCGCTACCCGCGCTATTCTTCGAGGCGGGCGGCGATATCCACAAAACGTTCGATATCCCGTGGCAGAACTTCGCGGAGCCGGTCGTATTGTTCAACTTCGTCTGCCTCACGGTTTTCTCGTCGCTGCTCGGCTACCTCGCATGGAACAAGGTGCTGAAGCAGCTCGGCACGGTGCTCGCAAGCAACTACATCTACGCCATCCCGCTCGTCACCATCATCACGGCGGTCATCGCCCTCGGGGAACGCATCACGCCTGTCGCCATCGCGGGTGCGGTAGCGATTGTCGCGGGAATGGTCATGGCCGAGATGAAACGCGGTTCCTAGTCCGCGCTTCCTGATTTACTAGTCCTTGACGCAACGCACGGCGTAGGCGAAGTACCCGCGCTGCAGGGATTCCTTCTCCATGTCGTACTGGTTCGAGAGTATCCAGGCGTAGTGATTCATGTTGTCTTCGCCCCAGAAATAGGCCTTGGTGCCCTCGCCGTCGCATTCGCCGGTCTTGGCGCGGTAACCAGCCGGGAGGGCGGAGAATCCGCTTGCGTTAGTAGCCGTTACGTTGTCCCCAAAAATCGTGTCTTCCCACTCACCCACGGCACGCAGGGAGCCGTTGTTGTCGCCGAATTCGCTCTTCGCCGTAGTGGTCAGGTCGCGCCAGTCGTCCGCAGTGGGGAGGCGCCAACCCTCGGGGCACACGGCCGTCGCGGCGTATTCCTGGTAGAGGCGGCCGTACTTTTCGCAGTTCGCGGGAATACCGTCGTAGCAGAAGCTGGAATCGATGGAACCCGTGGCAGTAGCACTGTTGTCAAAGTTCAGGTTCTCGGCCATCCACGTGAGGTTGCCGATTTTCACGGTCTTGTAGCTCTTGCCGTCGCGCGCATCGGTGAACGTGCCGTATTCCACGTTCGAGACGGCTGCGCTAGATGAACTGGACACACTTGTCTCGCTGCTGCTCGATTTTTCGCTACTACTCAGAACGACGTCCTTCGGTGTGGCGCTGGAACTTGAAACCAAAATAATTTCGCCATAACTAGTAGGGCCATCGCTGGCACGGTCATACGCATTCGAAGAGGCGGGGTCATTTTGCGGGCCGGAAGACGAATCGGAATCGCAGGCGACAAGCGCAATCCCGAAGGCAAGAGCCGCGATTACAATGCTGCTGGAGCGTTTGAAGTTCATATTATCTTCTCCTACAAGTATTTTGTGTGCAATAAACAAATATAAAAACTAAATTTGACACTGCAATGGTTTCTCGAAAATGTCTGATGGTAGCCTTGGGGCTTGCGACGGTGGCGGCGATGCTTGTCACGGCTTGGTGGTCTTTGCGCCCCGAAATCCCACCGGAAGTTCAGGAACAGATTGAAGACGATCTTGAAAAATGCGGCGGTGAACTGAAAGAGGCCCGCTGTGCGGTAAGTGGCGAAGACGGCTGGATTTTCTTGCAGGAAAGTCTTGTCAATCTGGTGGTGGACTGGAAAGAAAACTTGAATTCTTTTGTCGCCTTCAATGATTCACTGGAAGCGCGTGGTATCAAACTGGTTGTGGTGCCTGTTCCGGATAAACTGCAAATCGAGGCGGAACATTATTCGGAAGAATTGTCGGGAGGGATTGTCGCCCCGCAATATGAGGAATGGGTAGATGCGTTGCAAGACGAAGGTGTTGTCGTTGTCGATGCGGTAGAGGAGTTTCTCGAAAAGAATGAGGAAACGCCCATGTTCGAAGCGTACGAAAGCCATTATACAAGTGCCGGCCGGCAGGTTCTTGCCCAGATGATAGCCGATTCCATCAACGAAATGGACTTGGATGTTCCGAGGGAAAAATGGTTCCTGCGCGATACGGTTGTTCCCGGCTCCGGGAATCTTTACCACCTGAAGTATAACAGCTATCCCGATTACGACGTGCGTGTGCTGAAGACCGTAGATGCCGAAGGTAAACGCTACCATGGTTCCAAGGACGCTCCCATCGTGGTTATCGGCGACAGCAATGCCGATTTTGGCTGGAACAGTTCGTCCAATATTGGCGCTTACATAGCGCAGGCGACAGGGATAAAGACCTTTACCCGCAGCCGAATCGGTGGAGGCAATTTTGGACCGACCTTGTTCAAGGGCCGTTCAAAATTCCTGGAAGGCAAAAAGATGGTTGTCTGGGTATTCGACGGCCGCGAGCTTTACGGCGATTTCAGCATGCCGGAATTCTAGCTCTAGTGGATATCCATCTTCGAGAAAAGATTCAGCACGGCAACGCCGGAAATAATCAGGACGAGCCCGATAATGGCGCCCAAATCCGGCATCTGCTTGAAAAAGAAAATGCCGCTGACGGTAATGAGCGCGATGCCGAGCGCCGACCAGGTGGCATATGCGATGCCGATGGGGATAGTCCGCATGCAAAGGCTTAGCAGATAAAGCGACGCCACGTAGCAGACGAGCGATGCGATGGAAGGGACGAGTTTGGTGAACTGTTCCGACATCTTGAGCAGTGTGGTGCCGGCGGCTTCCGCAACAATGGCGAGGATAAGGAATACGTAGTTGAGCATAGGGAGAATATACAAATTAATTGTTATATTGTAACCATGCCGAGTTCAGAGAAGTTTCGTGACCACGTTTTGGAGCAGTTCAATGGGGAGCTGCTTGAAGGTGGTTTCCGCGTGACCACCCGCAAGATGATGGGCGAGTACATTCTGTATGCCGACGGGAAAATCTTCGGCGGGATTTACGATGACCGCCTGCTGGTGAAGCCCGTGCCGGCGGCGCTTAAGCTGTTGCCGAACGCGAAAAAGCAGTTACCCTACGAAGGTGCGAAGCCCATGCTCCGCGTGACCAACGAACAGATTGAAGACAGCGATTTGCTGGTTCGCCTGCTTGACGCGATGTTGCCGGAACTCCCCGCCGCAAAGCCATCAAAGAAGAAGTGATGTCATTCTGGAGGCTCGAAGAGCCGATAGAATGTCATTCCCGCCGCTTTACTTGTCATCCCCGCTATACGATACTTGGCAACTTGTTGCCATAGTAGAGTTATCCTCTTTGGGGAGAAGGCGGGGATCTATAATCCTGACGAACGCACGGAATTTGCTGATAACCTACGCTCATTTTCAAGTGCGTTAATATATCTTCATGGATATGGGGGTTAGGTATGTTCTCGCCGAAACACAATTTGCGGATTGTTCTAGCATGCGTGTGCATGCTTGTTTTTCCGGCATGGGCGGGTTCCTCGAATTCGAACAGTGATGATAAGCCTTCTGTGCTGGATGTGATTTTTGGTATTGCCGAATGGGCGACTTCGTGCAGAGACGACGATTATGATTGTAAAAAGCGCCAAGGTGAATATCACAAGCGCGAAAATGATGAAAATGCGCGCCGAGCCAAGGAAAATCAGAAAAAATGGCGCGAGAAGAATCGAAATTACAAGACGGGCTACTTGGGAATTGCGCTGACCATGCCTTTCTTTGCTGAAGAAAAAGATGTGGCGGGAGGTGCGGAACTTGTTTGGGCTTTTGTTTCCCGGTTTGGTGAACTTTTTATGTCGTTTGGTGGCGGCACTAATTTATCGATGGCATTTGTCGATGCAAACGTCTTTTACAGGCCGCCAATCGACATGAACGGTATTTGGAAAATTGCGCCCGAAGTCGGTATTGGCGTCACGTCTTATGAGCCGTTCGATAGCGACGATTATGTTGAACCCTTGTACCATTATTCAGTGGGCGTGCGCTACGAGCATACCCTGCAAAGCCGCAAGAACATCATCGAGGACGAGGACGTGCTTATCAACGGCGTGAGCGCCGGTTGCGCCGTGTGGATGAACTACGCCGATTTTGCCGGCGTCAAGTGCGACATCCGATTTGGATTGTATTTGTAAGTCCGTTTTATTTGATGAAGTCCACGAATTGTTGGATGGGATGAATCCGGGTTTTGCCTAGATATTCTATTTTATAGATAATGGCCCGCGGAATTTTATGGATTGTGTTGGTGGTGTGCGCCCTGCTGCTTGCGGGGTGCTCAAGTCATCCGCCTTCTGCGGCGCAGTTCATGAATGTGAAAGAAGACGAAGGTGATATTGTTGTTGGAGGGACCGCTAAAATCGGAGACCTCCATCGAGGCAAGAATCGGTTGCAGAGTGACTATTCTGATGTAGAACTCTTTGGTGATTTAGATGTTTCTCTTTTGTTTAGATACAGCCATTTGGTTCTGGGACTTTATTCGGAAAATCTTTATTCGATAAGCGGCCTTGCTGGTTCCCGATGGGAATATGTAGGAATTCAAGGCTGGTTCGGTATGTCTGTTTTAGTGGTTGACAAGCAAGTCCCTATTTACGGCGGATTGATGTTGATCGAAGAATATCCTGTAAGTAAAAATCTTAGAGTGGGGCTAAGTGAACACATTTCGCGTAATGCCCACGGTGTAGATAAGAATGAAGCTGGTTTAGGTTCTCCGGCTACGGGTTTTTATCATGAGTTTGGTACCGGAATTTATTTGGCGTATAAGGATTTTTCAGCAGAGTTTCGGTATGGTCGGGAAATTGATGAACCGAGAAATCGCTTTTATCTTATGGTGAATTATTCATTTGAATTTGACGGATAGTTTTTAATGGCTCGCGGAATTTTATGGATTGCTTTGATGGTGTGTGCCCTGTTGCTTGCGGGGTGCAGCGTTGCCATTATACATCCGCCATCTGCTGCTACGTTTATGGAAAAAAGTGACGGAGATTATGTGGTGGGGGCCTCTGCTTCGGCGTTTTTTGGAGATCTTGTCGATGATGAAGCTGGCGTTGATTATGTTGCCGACGGTATCAAGGAAGTAGAAAGGTCGGTTGACTGGCATGACGAATGGTATTATAGAAACGAGGAATGGTCTTTGGGAGGAAACTTCTCTCTTCAAAGGAATAAGGGGTATTTCAAGTACGGCTTGAGCTTTGACTTTTTGACACCCTATGTTCAGGCGGGTTTTGTTTCTGATTATTTCGGTGTGATGGGGTGGAGCAACTTATGGTTGTGGCAGTTGGAAAAAGTGGAACACAAGTATTTCCAATGGGGCGGAGGTGTATCGCTGATAGAACAATTGCCGATTGGGGATAATTTCCGGATAGGACTGACCCAGCACTTGTCTAGAAATGGGCGGGAAGCCAATACGGCAAGGCAGGGGGCTATGGTTATTGGAGTGGGCCGGTCGGCTCCTGTCTTTTACGACGAGATTGGTTGTGGTGGTTATGCTTCCTTTAAACCGAATGAATCGCTAAGGATAGGTGTAGAATTCCGTTATGGAAGGGACTTGACATATGAACGCAGGGAATATAGTTATTACTCGGGAAAGTACGAAAAAATCTCAAAAATGGACAGGTTTTCTGTAACGATAAGTATTATAAGTACGTCTAAGTCTATTGAATCTTCAATAAAAAAACAAGAAAAAACGCAAAGGGAAACAAAGGCTGCGGAAGAACGCCAAAAGGAAAGGGATTTGGAGTCCTTGGAAGAATACGAGAAAAGACAGAATGGAGCAGAAGAGTGATTGATTGCGGGGGTGTTAGGGGGTGTCCCCTTAGGCGTGGGGGTGGAGAGCAACGGAGTGCGAACCAGGGGGAGGCTTTCCCCTTTCCTAACCACCAATCACTAATCACTAACCACTTTCTAGTCTCATTTGCCTTTTTTTGTGGAATTTTGTATCTTAAAATCCGAAAAATTTGTAATTTGCTCACGGAGGTACACTAATGGATATTCAGGAACTTTCGGAAAAGGTGCGCCAGCAGAGTGCTTTTTGCATGAATTTGCTGCGTGAAGTGGAAGGGACGGTGATTGGCCAGAAGGCTCTGGTCGAAAGCATTCTGACGGGTATTTTGGCGGACGGTCACGTGCTGCTGGAAGGCTTGCCGGGCCTTGCCAAGACGACTGCGGTGAAGGCTTTTGCCGATGCTGTGTCGCTGGACTTCAAGCGCATCCAGTTCACTCCCGACCTGTTGCCGGCCGACTTGCTGGGTACCACGATTTACAACGCGAAGGAAGCGAAGTTCGAAACCCGTAAGGGCCCGCTCTTCACGAACCTCGTGCTCGCCGATGAAATTAACCGTGCTCCGTCGAAGGTGCAGAGCGCCCTCCTCGAAGCCATGCAGGAACGCCACATCACGATTGGCGACGAGACGTTCAAGCTGGACGAGCCGTTCCTGGTGCTTGCCACGCAGAACCCCATCGAGCAGGAAGGTACGTATCCGCTGCCCGAAGCCCAGGTGGACCGTTTCCTGTTGAAGGTGAAGGTCAGCTACCCGAACAAGGCCGACGAAATGAAGATTCTCGACGCCGTTGCCGGTGCGGGGCTGCGCCAGCCGCAGGCTGTCGCCACGAAGGAAGATATCCTTGCCGCCCGCCAGCTCGTGAAGCAGGTGTACGTGGACGAACGCGTGCGCGAATACATCGTGAACCTGGTGCTTGCGACCCGCGATCCGGGCAGCATCAAGCGTAGCGACCTGGTGGGCTTTGTGGAAGTGGGCGCTTCTCCGCGTGCTTCTATCGGCCTTGCCCAGGCTTCGAAGGCTCATGCGTTCATTCAGGGCCGCGCCTACGTGACGCCGGAAGACGTGAAGGCCGTTGCGATGGAAGTGCTCCGCCACCGCATTATCCTCAGTTACGAGGCCGAAGCGGAAGAAGTTTCTGCCGAAACCGTCGTGCAGAAGATTCTCGATTCTGTGGAAGTGCCGTAAACTTCGCGGTCATTTTTGGCGCATTAAACCCGCGCAGTCATTCTCAAAAGTCTAAAATCCCCAGCCGAGGTGGCCGGGGATTTTTTGGAGGTGTGTTGTTGCGAGAGAGTTATCGCCTTACGGCCTTGAATATCCCGAGAGTCCGGTTGCCTTGCGCGACCTTGACGAGATAGGCGCCTTGCCGTAGGGTTACGTGGAGTTCGCTCCCCTGCACTGCGCGGAATTCCGCGATGCGGTGGCCTTGCATGTCGAAGACGCTGATGTCGTGCGCGCCTCCGTCGATGCCCTCAAGAAGGAGCGTGTTACCGTCGATATGGCCGCTAATTGCGTTGCGCGGTGTCAAGGATTCGACGGCGGTGGTGCCCTCGGTTCCTTCCGCACTGGAAGATATGCCTTCTGCTGCGCTGGAAGACTGTGGCCCGGCGATTTCTGCGCTTGAGGAGTTGACGTCGGCGAAGGATTCTTCGCGTAGTCCTCCGATAATCTCGATATCCGGTTTCGGGGGCATGTCCATGCCGTAGCCGAGGAAGTAGTCGAGCATGCTTGCCTGCACGTAGCCCTTCGCAGTAGTCCCCATGCGGTAGCAGGGGTTCTGCATCAGCGAGTAGAAGCGGTGTTCGCTTGCGATGTCTGTCGTGAATATCACGAGTTCCTTCGTGTCGTAGTTCACGAGGATTGATTCTTCGCGCCAGTCACCGAAGATATCCCCGTGGAACATTCCCACGCCCCTCTCGCTCCCGCTGCTGCCGTAGATTTTCCATGTGGTTGCCACGCGGCCAACCGACTTGTTCTTGTAATCCCACTTTTCGATTTTTCCGTCATTGTAGCTTTCTGCCGCGAGATCCCCGTCCCACCAGTAGCGGAGTACGGGGTACAGGTAGTTGCTGGCGATAAGTTTGTTGGTGGCGCCGTTGTAGGTTCCCTGGAAACTCCAGACTTCGAATCCGTCGTAATCGGGGTCGATGTCACCGATGTTCCCGCGTGCGACGTCGCACTGGCCTGCGCAGGACTCGTCGCCGTAGTGGGTCCAGATGACCTTGCCGGTGGAGGCGTTGTAGTAGTATTCGAGCAGGTTTTTCGGATGGTCCTGCTGTATTCCGTAGCCCATCATCACCTTGTCGTCCTTGTTGAATGCCCCTACGTACCAGCGGTCACCGTGAACGACCTCGGAAATCTGGTAGCGCAGGCTTCCGTCGCCGTTCAGTGCGTAGCCCATGTGCAACACTTCGTCCTTGCCGTCGTAATCCACATCGGCGATTCTAATCTGGTGCGCTTCGGCTCCGCCGCCGCTTTTGCGCGCATCGTGCTTCCACTGCTGCGTGAGCTTTCCCTTCTCGACGCGGTAGGCGACGGTCATGCTGTTGAAGCTCTTGTCCGCGTTCCTGTTCTTTATCCACGTGACGACGCTCGGGGTTTTTCCGTCGAGATAGGCGATTTCCATCATGCAGGCCATCGGACCGATCGAGATGTAGTCATCGGGGACAGGAGCGTATGTTTTCAGTGCGCCGGTACGCCCGTCCAGGACGGCTATGGCCTGGGCGTTCGTTCCACTGAGCGTGAATTTTTTGCCATCACCGAAGGTGACGCCGTCGGCTATTCGCACGATAACGTCGGCAAAGCCGTCGGAATCGATATCATAGACGGTTGCCCCGTCCCACATGCCCACGTCGAGCGTTGATGCGCCCGGTGTAATGTTGTTCTTGTTCTCGCTGTTCGGGCCAAGATCAAGAGTCCACAGGTGCTTTCCCTGGCTCGAGTATGCCTGCAGTTGCTGGTGGTCGAGTGCGGGCTGGTCGAGCAGGTAGTCGTAAGCGCCATCCCCGTCAAAGTCGCCCACCCACACGAAATGGACGGTGGATGTGATATTTGGGACGGGAACGGTGACATACGCTCCGATTCCCTTGTTCGCGGGCATGGTGTAGCTGCCGTTTGTTCCGAGTTCTACGCCGTTCAGTACCTTCTTGACGGAGTAGGTGTTGGCCTTCGAAAAGTCGGCGGTACCGTCGGTGAAGTTTGTACCCTTGGTAAGTACGGTCTGGTTCAACTTGACGGTTTTTCCGTCGGTTGTTCGGTAAACGTTGAATCCGAGGCCGCTTTCGTCGGTGGCGAGGCTTCGCCAGCTGACAAGTGCGCTGGAATTGTTCTGCCGTACGGCGACAACGCCCCTGTCCAGGTATTCAAATTGCCTTTTGACGAGAGCCTCGCCTGCGGCGAGAGATTCGCTTGCAATGCCTGCCCCGGCAATGCATGTGGCGAGAAGGGTCTTGCGTAACATGGGTTACTCCTTTTTGATTTTTTTTAACATCCCTGATGACGATACTACGTAGTGTACTACCTTTTTATCGTTAATGTACTACAAAATGTACTATAAAAATTTATAAAATGCAAGAAAAAAAATAAATAATTCTCAATTTTTAGCAAAAAAAAAAGGTAAATAGCATATATCTTTGTTTTTACTATACCATGTACTATGTTTTTATGTATATTTAATATCATGAATACCTTCGTAAACATTTTCGAGTTTACCAAGTTCCGCAAGTTCCTGGCCGAATACCAGGAGCGCCGTCAGGCAGCGGAGCCTTCGTTTTCGCGTACCGAGTTCTGCAACTTGCTGGGGCTCCCGAATACCCGCAGCTATTTCAACGACGTGGTGCAGGGCAAGCGCGTGACCGATAACATGCGCGAACGCTTTATAAATGTCATCGGGCTCAAGGGGAACGAGGCGAGGTATTTCGAGGCGATGGTCGATTTTGACCAGGGGAAGACTGCCCAGGTGCGCGAGGCGGCGTTCGATGCCATGATGCGCCTGAACAAGAACCCGCAGGCGATTGTGGACCCGGATAGCTACGAGTTCTTTGGCAACTGGTACAACAGCACGGTCTACGCGATTCTCGAGGTGATGGATGTGGGCGATGACGTGTCGGAACTTGCGGCGAAGATTTTCCCGCCCGTGTCCGAGAAGCGCCTGAAGGCAAGCCTTGAACTCATGCAGAAGATGTCGCTCGTGCGCAAGGACGAACGCGGGTTCTGGAAGCCGACGAAGGATAGCCTTGCCACGGTGCAGCAGAGCAAGAGTCAGATGGTGCTCCAGTTCCAGAAGCAGTGCCTGGAACTTTCGAAGCAGGCGCTGGAATCCGAAGGGAGCGAGTCCCGCGATATGACCACGTTCACGTTTGCGGTATCGAAAACCGCGCAGGCGAAGGTCGAAAAGGCTGCCGAAAAATTCAAGGCGCAGGTGCGCCAGATCGTGATGGCCGATAACGAGACGCCGACCGTCGTGGAACATGTGAACCTGCACGTGTTCAGCAACATCCGCGAAAACAATAAACCGTCCGGAACGGGCGAGGCGTAGGGAGGAAGGCGTTTATGGGATGCTTTAGGAATATCTTTGATGCGGGGCGACTCGCGTTCGCTTTTGCCGCGGTGTGCGTGCTCGCCTTCTTTGCGGGCTGCAGCAATACGTCTTCTACGGATTCCGCGGGGATTTTGATTGAGACGAATACCGGTAACAAGGGGCTTGCGCGGATTCTTGTTTCTACCGAAAATCTGGATGTTGTCGCGGGCGATACGGTCGTGGTGTTCAAGGCGAGTGCCGATACCGTGGGAGATACTTTGTATGTAGATACGGTGGACTACAGGCATGTGGCGACCTCGATCGAGTGCGCATCGGGCGTGATGTCGCTCGATAGCCTGCCCGTGGGCGATTACGAATCCGTTTCGGTGCACCCTCTGGAAGGTGACGTGCGTTCCGTGGCGGTATCCTGGAATGTCGAGGAAAATTCCACGAATATCGACCGTGCGCTGGATGCGGAATTCAAGGGCGCTGTCGCGCTCGTGCTTCCCGAGGGGTTCGAAGATTTGGCTTCGTCGGATGAAGTGTTCGAAAGCGTGCCCTTCGCGGTCCGGCTCCCGGAAGTAAAGAATCCATGCCTGTTGGATGCTGACGGCAACATGGTGCGCCTCAGTCGTGCCGAACTTGCGGATGCCCCTACGGCGAAGGTTTCCGATTCTGCTGTTTATTGGGGCGTGCTGCCGCAGGTTGCCTTCGATGAGAACAATGCCATGTCTCTCGACGTGGTGGAATCGTGCCAGTCCAATGACCGGATTGACCTCGCGCTTGCACGTCATGTGGAGCATTTTGATTCGTTCGAACCTTCCGAGGCGGTGCTCGCTACCGGCAACGAGCTTGCGTCTGTGCTCGGGAATTCCCGCTGGGTGGATTCTACCGACAACTGGTTCTACATTCCCGATTTCAAGCCCTTCTCCGAAGACGGCTGCTACATGGGGCTTTCCATCTGGTTCAATATCGATTCCATGCAGGTGAGCGAGTACGCGCAGATTATCTCGGCCAAGAATGACAGTACGGGTTTTGCGCTGCAGAAGCGCGGTGCTACGGGTGCGGTGAACCTCAGGC
Source organism: Fibrobacter sp. UBA3718 (assembly GCF_002371935.1). Lineage (NCBI taxonomy): Bacteria > Pseudomonadati > Fibrobacterota > Fibrobacteria > Fibrobacterales > Fibrobacteraceae > Fibrobacter > Fibrobacter sp. UBA3718. Next base: position 46,742 of record NZ_DFHR01000002.1, read on the forward strand.
TCGATACCAGGACGGGGGCGTATAACGCCCTGTTCGGCCGCGCAAACGGGGTGCTCGACGGTAAGTGGCATAACTACTCGTTCAAGATTCATGGCGATAGCGTGACCACGTTCATTGACGGAACGCTGCTGGAATCTAGGCAGTTCGATTCGGGCGAAGGCTTTGCTGCCGCATTCAACCCCTCGATCGGCTACGGCGGGCTTCGCGGCGGTATTGACGAGGTATTCTTCTTTGACGGTACGCAGTCCAACAACTGGATGCGGCTCTTCTACGCCCTGCAATATGCGGTTATAAGGGAATAAACGGGCGTTTAAGGCGCCTTTCGTGGCACATCTTGCGAAATGTGGACTTTTTTTATGCAAAACGTTGTTAAAATCTCATCATATTATTCTAATATATTGTAAAACTATTGACTTTTAATTGCAAAAAGTGTAGATTTTTTATATATTCTCTGGAAAGGAGTGTGGTATGGGTGTATTGGAAACATTCAGGGCGGCGTGTGTCGCCTTATCTCTCGCGGCTGTTGCCGCATTTGCGGCCTCGGTCGCCGTTCACGATCCTTCCGTCATTGTGGTCTATAAGGACGCGGGCGGGAATTCGTATCCTGAAAACGATGCGGCCAAGTCGCGGACGAAGTATTATTACATATTCGGGACAATGAACGGAGCGGCATATTCTCGCGATATGCTGGACTGGACCCCGTTTACGCCGCAGCTTTCGAGGGGCGGCACGGTGTATGTCACTGGCAACGAGGCCAAGGACGATTACTACAGCGTGTTCAAGGCGGAAGCCGACTATGCGGAACATACGAATTCCGCGACCGCCAAGGGGAACCTGTGGGCGCCCGATATCGTGTGGAACAAGAAGCTGAAAAAGTGGTGCCTGTACTTTTCGATGGCGGGCGAGGACTGGAAAAGTTCCATTGTACTCCTGACATCCGACAAGATCGAGGGGCCGTACGAGTACAAGGGTGCGGTCGTCTACGGCGGGATGGACAAGCAGACGGCGGGTTCTGCCGCCAATGCCGACTACGCGAAGGTGACCGGTTCTTCGACAATCGACGAGCGTTACTATATCGCGAACAACGGTGTCACTAATTTGGGCAAGTGGGATGGCGGCTATGGTTCCAGCTGCATCGACCCGAACGTGTTCTACGACGAGGACGGAAACCTGTGGCTCCTGTACGGTTCGTGGAGCGGCGGGCTTTTCCTGGTCAAGCTCGATGAGTCTACCGGTCTCAGGGACTATTCGTACAAGTACGGGAACAATGGCGCTGCCAAGTGGAGCGGGACTTCGATGCTCGAGGACCCTTACATGGGCATCCACGTGGGTGGCGGTTATTATGTGAGTGGCGAGGGTTCGTACATCCAGTATTTCAAGGATGCGGATGGCAATGGCTACTACTACCTGTTCGTGAGTTACGGGTTCTATTCGCCCGAGGGCGGCTACACCATGCGCGTGTTCCGCAGCAAGGACGTGAAGGGACCCTATGTCGATGTGGATGGGACTCCTGCGATTTTTGAAAAGTTTATCCTGAACTATTGGGGCAATACCGACCGCGGATTCCCGATTGTCGCGAATTACCGCTGGAGTTTCTGGGCCGAAGATCGGGCCGAAATTGCGGATGGGCACAATTCGCTGTTGCGCGACGACGATGGCGGCATGTATCTGGTTTATCACCGCAAGTTCAACAACCATACGGGTTGGCACAATGTCGAGACTCACCAGCTGTTCTTTAACAGGATGGGCTGGATTGTGGCGGCACCTTTCGAGTATCACGAGGGCTACGGGCTACCGGCGCGTGCGCTCGACCGCAGCGATATCGCGGGCCCGTACAAGGTGATTATGCATAACCCGCCCAGGAACAATCCGCAGACCTGGGAAGATTCCGTGGCGGTGAACCAGGAACAGAACATGCAGCTCAATGCCGACGGTACGGTGACAGGCGCCTACACGGGAACCTGGGATTACGACTATGCGAAGGGCCGGAGCTACGTGACGCTTACTCTGGGTGGAACTGTCTACGAGGGTGTGGTGCTTGACCAGTTGCAGAACGATATGAGCAAGCGGACGCTTACGTTCTCGGCGATGAACAAGGCGGGGAACCGTGCCTTCTGGGGTTACCGTGTGCCGAAAACCGAAGTGTTGCAGGATGCCCGCTATTACGGCGACAGTGTGAAGGTCGTTGGGAAAAAGGACTTTAGCACGGCATGGGATGCCTATGACGAATTTGAGTCCGTGAAGGTAAGTGGGAACTTTGTCACGGAATTTGAATTCAGGAACAAGGTAAAGAGCGGAGCCGAAAACTGGAACAACTGGGTGCTCGTCTTTAGGAACGGTGGCGACATGTGGTACCTGCGTGCCGACGGCTATTCCGTGGAAATGCTTGGTGGCGAAAATACGGTGCACTAC
>NZ_DFHR01000006.1:0-25974 GCF_002371935.1 Fibrobacter sp. UBA3718
GGAACTTCTCTACAGGTCAGCTTAATCTTATAGGGGCTCTTTATGAGCCGAGATGAAACAAAAAAGCCTTCCCGTAAAGGGAAGGCTTTCGTGTAAAGCTTATGCTTTATTTTTCGACGTAATACTCGTAGTACGTGTATGCATAACAGCCCAGAATAAAATGAATAAAAAACAGTGGCACAACAACGCCTACAGGTATCATCCACAGCGAGTCTGTTATGAAGTAGCCCTTCAGACCATACAGAAGGAAGGCGAAAGCCCAGACGGATACCGCGACGACGGCCATCCTCTTAGTGATGTACTCGTAGAGTTCGCCGAATAGGATAATTCCGCCGAAGACGTATATAAGCGCTGACAGGCATAGTACGCTGTCAAACGTTTCCGACATGATGATGTCGTAGAGCCACTGGGGGAACGCTTCGTTGAATGCGAGCTTGAATGATTCCAGCATCTTGCACCTCCTTCAGGTCGAGGTTTCTTCATTTAATATATACAAAAAGGTCGGAAAATGCAACGCTTTTCAATAAACTTTCGTGTATGCAGACCTTTTTCAACCCGACAACGCCGTTTTTATCTTATAGGGGCTCTTTATGAGCCGAGATGAAACGTAAAGCCTGTCCAAGAACATCAGCATCTCGCCACTCGGGGATGCATAATAGACCGGGGAGCCGTAAACGACGGCGTCGGCAGTTTTAAGGATTTCCTTGGCTTCGTGAACCACGGCATCGGTTTCGCCCTTCAGCACGCGACCACCCACAAAGAAAATTTCCGTCTCGATGCCAGCGGCCTTGAGTTCGCCAGCCACCAGGTTCAGAGCCGTGTAGGTGCAGCCCTTTTCGCGACGGCTACCGTTGAATAAAATGACCTTCATGATTAATTCCTTTGTTATGAAAAATGTTTCCTTATTAAAATTCTACTTGTCAAAATCGTCCGGGGATTCGAACAACTTTTATCTTATAGGGGCTCTTTATGAGCCGAGATGAAACGTAAAAATGCTGAAAACCTAAAAATGTAGGACTAAACACCTTAAAGCACCCCGTTTAGTCCTATGCTGGAGGCAGTTCGCGCCACAAAACAGCCTGCAAATCTGCGTGCGATAGGACTAAACACCGCAAAACAACCCGTTTAGTCCTATGCTGGAGGCAGTTCGCGCCACAAAACAGCAGGCAAACCTGCGCGCGGTAGGACTAAGCACCGCAAAACGAGCCATTTAGTCCTATTTTCAAAGCGTTCAGCCAGCATTTCTTGTCGCAAGAGCCCCACATGCCCCCGGCAATTCTGTGCGCGGTAGGACTAAACACCTTAAAACGAGCCGTTTAGTCCTATGCTGGAAGCAGTTCGCGCCACAAAACAGCCGGCAATTCTGCGCGCGGTAGGACTAAACGCCCCAAAACGAGCCATTTAGTCCTATTTTCACTGCTTTCTCACCACATTTCTTATCGCAGGCGCCCCCACAGGAGCGAAATTTCGCCGCATTTCCCCGCCGTATTGTAAACCTTTTGCAACAAACAATTCAAAAAGCCCCCTTCGCGCCCCATTTCCCTCAAAAAATGCCCTTTTTTGCATGCTTTTTCGCAATTTCGCGTTGTAGGTGTTGTAAACCTTTACAATGGAATTTCGTCCAAACTACTACCCGAGTCCCGTTTCAGAATCTACATTACTACATGTAAACCAAACATCCCATACACCAACAACGGCATCCCCTTGCGGGGTGCCGTTGTGGTTTATAGAGCAAAAGTCTTCCCCCGTTTTCTTAAATTTATGCCGCTATGGATAATGTTTCGCTAAAGCGGCTTCGTGAATGGTTCAAGAAGAATGCGGCAGAGCTGCCGTGGAGGCCCGCCGACCTGGACGCCCCGCGCGACCCCTACGCGGTCTGGATCAGCGAAACCATGCTCCAGCAGACGCAGGTATCGACGGTCCGCGATTATTTCGTGAAATGGATGACGCGTTTCCCGGATATCGAGACGCTCGCGGCAGCTTCCGAAGACGAAGTTTTCCGCTACTGGCAGGGACTCGGCTACTACAGCCGCGCGAGGAACATCCTGAAGACGGCGCAGGCCATTTGCGGCGTAAACCGGCCAACACGGGGGGCGGCAAAGTGCGAAATGCCGCGCACCCGTAAGGAGCTCGAAGCGCTGCCGGGAATCGGCGCCTACACCGCAGGGGCAATCTTGAGTCTCGCCTATCACCAGCGCGAAGCGATTCTCGACGGGAACCTTGTTCGGATATTTTCAAGGCTATTCCTGCTCGATTTCCTGCCGACAGACAAGACACCCACCCAGAAACCGCGCAACAGTCAAGGCGAAAGCTGTTCCGAAACCTACTGGAACTACGCGCGCGAAATCGCGGACTCGCCCAAGGCCTACATGCACAACGAGGCGCTCATGGAACTCGGGCGCACCGTATGCAGGGTCAAGAATCCCGAGTGCTGCCTTTGCCCCCTCCAAAGCATTTGCCGAGCTGCGCTCGAAAACCGCACCGCCGAATATCCGCCTTCCAAAAAGCGCACGCAAATGGACTGGCACGGCACCGTCCTCGTCATAGAAAGCGCAGACCACAAGATTCTCGCCGTCCACGGCGGGCAGAAATTTTTCAGGAACCAGTTCACGCTGCCTCATTTCGAATCTCCCCGAGGCGCGACAGCGGGCATTCCCGCCGAAGCCGAAGATTACATCGCCGCAGACGAAATCTCTTCCGTCGAAACCCGCGATTCATTCCGCCACGGCATCACAGTCCACAAAATCGAGTGCGACGTGCTGCTGATCAGGCTAGGCACAACGGCAACAAACGCCACAAGGCATCTCGCCAAACAGCGCAGGGCACATCCAAAACTCGAATTCAAATGGATAGAGGCCAGCACGGCGCAAGCAGCGCTCGCCAACAGTTTCAGCCTCAAGGCTCTCAGGAAGGCTTTCGGCTAGCCGAACCAACAGAGGGCGAATACAACCACAAAGCATGCAATCAGATGAGCAAGCATGCGAACCATGGGATGCGACACGGCAACCGTCTTTTTAGAACAATGATTTTTTAATGTCCGAAAACACATTAGAACGTTTTCCTTACTGTACAAACAAATCGAAGCCTATCGTAATCACCGTTCGGCACCTGGATTACCTCGTCCGCAAGGACATGTATCAGGGTTCCCGTCAGGTACAATCCATGCCTCGGAAACTGCTGTTCGAACGTTGCATCCCAATACCAGTCTCCCTTCACGACTAGCGGGTCGGGGCTGCGCAGGTTCCACTGGGCATCGCTCCTGTAGCGAAGCGAATGCGACACCCGGAAGCTCTTGCGGATGAGCCAGTCCCCGGTAAAGGCGACAAAGTATTCCGCCGGAGTCACCTCGAAGCGTTCCGAAGGCCCGTCGATGCGTTCGAAACCAGCCAGCGCACGGAACTTGAACCAGTCCTCATACCACGTATCAAGCCAAAGTTCTCCAGTGACGCCCTTGATCCAGGAATCGATGCGCGACACATCGCCATAGCGGAACTCGAGAATGCCATCCTTCACAAAATCTTCCACGTCGAACGTCTCGGCGCCGTGTTCCGTCCAGAATGTAGCGCGACCCCCGAGAGATACCGAAGCAATGGTATCGGCAAAAGCCACGTAGCCCTGCACCAGGTTCATCTGGCCCGAAGGCGAAAGATCCATCGTATCCGACACGCTTTTTACGTTGAAATACTCCTTGTCATCGGCAAGCGGGTTCAGGCGCGTACCCGAAATGTTCTTGACGCCAATCGTAACGCCGAGACCCTTCACGGGAACGGGCATACCCATCTCGACGCTATCCTGCACGAGCCAGTCGGAATCGTTCATGCCGAACATGGCATCGGCACGGAGCCAGCGGAACGGCTGCACGCGCAACTGCATGAACGGCCAGAGCACGCGGTCGTTATCCAGCCCGGTATAAACGTCACCGTCGTCACTCACGAACCGGAACGCGATTCCCGCAGACAGCTGGAACATACCCTTCTGGCAGGCGTTTCCGCACTTGTAGAGGACAGAGCCGTTCACCTCGTTGCGTTCGCCGGACTCGTCGACACGAGCGTCCTGGTATTCCGCATGCTCGTAAGCGGCGGTCAGTTCGAAGTTCCAGAAATCCACACGGCCCTCCACGCGGGGCGCCATGTGCACCGGAATCCAGCGGGAAGATTCCATGTATTCCCAGAGATATTCCTCGCCCGCCAAGACGGATGCATTGACGAAATCGTTCGTAAAGCCCACGCCGCCGTATATGGAACTGAACATCGGGTAATTTTCACCAAAGATGGCAAACTCATCGGAAACCATCTTTTTGCGGTAACTGTATGTGCAGGCAGAATAATGGTCGTCCTGGAAACCACGCGCCGTCGCCCAGAATCCCTTGAAACTCGGGCTTCTGAAGCCTCCTTCGAGAATCGGCGTGCGGTTCGTGGGCCTGTCCGTCTCGGTAATCACGTCCTGGTAAATCATGTCGCCGAGTTCGTTACCCGTCTTGACCCACACGGAGGGTTCCATCGGATTCCACGAAGGCAGCAGCGACATGCGGTTGAACAGCAATCGGTTGCGCAATTTCTGCGGGGTCCAGAGTTCGGTTTCGGAATGGATTCCACCTGCACCGAGAATGCGGTCAAAGAAATAAGTCGGGCCACCCACGAGGAAGGTGCCGTCGTCACGGCTCACCGCCTCCAAGCCCTCCATTTCGGGGTCCACCGCAGCACCCGCCAAAACTGCAGAAAGCGTAAGTACAGACAACGTTGTCGAGAGCGAGGATTTCATTACCAGACCCTCCTTTCTACATAAACGCCGATGGTCAAGGTATTGGACCTTTCGGGAAGCGTCCAGATCTGTTCCCAAAGCGCATTGAACCCTATCGTAAACGACCTGTAGTACAGGAACGGCATGTTGATCCGCGCGAACCAGCCGAACTCCGTCTCGTTATCGAGAAGCATGCCGCCACGGCCTTTCAAATAGTCATCTTCGCCATCATAATCGGCACGGGCCCAGTTGCAAGTAAAGCCAGCGCCAATCGCAAGCGGCTTGACATATTTCCAGTGCCAGTCGAGACCGAGCCTCCCTACGAACTGGTGGACTCCCGGATACGGGATTCCCTCGGGGCGCACCTTCACGTAGGCGTAGTTGAAGTTGACAAAGCCGTCGAAATCGTCCCAGTAAGAATAGCGGAATCCGACTCCCCCATAGAACGAATTCTCGACAGCATCGATCAAGTCTCCGAAGGGGTACATCTCGCCGCCTTCGATGGAGACATAGATTTTCGAGAAAGCGGAATCTGCCGGATTCTGCGCAAAGAGCGTGGAAGCACAGCACAGAACGATTGACGATAAAATAAGTTTCAGCTTCATACTTTTTTCCGTTCCAAAGCCTGTGCAAAAAATCCGTCAAAACGATTATCCTGCGCGCCGGGGAGCACATGCTCGCCACGCTTGACTAATTCGGGATGAGCCTTCAAGAAGCGGTTTACGACCTGGGTCGTTTCCAGCGGATCGGGGCTACACGTGGCATATACGAGAATGCCGCCTTCCACAAGGCTTGCCGATGCGGATTCAAGAATTCCGTACTGCAGTTCGGCAAGTTCCTTCATGGAATCTTGCGTAATGCGGTACTTTGATTCGGGCCTGCGGGGCATAACGCCCATGTTGCTGCACGGCACATCGAGCAAGATGCGGTCGAACTTCGACTGCTGCGGCGAAAGCGCGTCGATGCATTCCAGTCGCACGTTCTTGAGGCCCAGGCGGTCCACCACGTCGTGCATCTTTTCTACGCGGAATGCGGAAACGTCGCTTGCGAGAATATCGAGCGAACTGTCCATCTCGCCCATCAGCGCGGACTTTCCGCCGGGAGCGGCACACGCATCCCAAACCTTCTGGCCGGGCTTCAGGTCGAGCAGTTTCACGACTTCGTACGCGGACGGATTCTGCATGCTGAACTCGCCCTTCGCGAAAGATTCCGATTCCAGAATCGGCTTGAGTTTCGCATCTTCGGGAACCTGGATGTAGCGGTCGTAGAGAATCGAAGCACCCGTAAGCCCGAGTTTCTGGGCAAGTACCGGAGCGGAAGTCTTCTGCAGGTTCACGCGAATCCATTCCACCGGGCGCTCGAGCGTCGCCTTCGCAAGCGATTCTGCACGGTCACCGCCGTAAATATCGAACCAGCGACGCACCAGCCATTCAGGCACGGAGCTTTCAATCGAGACGCGACGCACACGCTGTTGCGGAAGTGCGGGCAACCCGGACCTTCGCGCGGAATGCAGCACGGCGTTCACGAGCCGCGCGGAACCTTCGCCAAGGTTCGCCGCCTTCACAAGTTCCACGCTCGTCGAAACGGCGGCGTGGTCCGGGATTTCCATAAAGAACATCTGGAAGATTCCCATTTCAAGCACGGTCGCCACTTCAAGCGAGGGCATTTTCTTTACGAGAGTCTTTAAAAAGTATTGCAGGTACAGGTGCCTGCGGCACACGCCCAGGGCAAGTTCCATCGCAAACGGAGAAAGCCCACTTTCTTTAATAAAGCTACCGTCCTTCTGCCACAGCAGAAGCACGCGGTATGCGTCCATGCGCTCTTTCAGGGAATCGTCTAGCAAAAGCAAAGTCCTTCGCGCTTCTGGATTCCGCGCATAAAGTCGGCGACAGGCATCGGCTTCTTGCCTTCGGCCTGAATCTCGATGACCTCGAGCAGACCCTCGCCCGTACCCACGTAAAAGCGATTGTCCTTGAATTCCACTGCACCCGGAGCAAGCTTCGGGCCCGCCTCCGGAGTATCCGTCTTGCGCAGGTAAACCATACGGCCGCCCAGCTTCCCGTAACCGCCGGGCCACGGGTTGAATGCGCGAATTCTATTGTGAATCACCTTCGCGGGCAGGTTAAAATCAATCAGGCCTTCTTCCTTCTTGAGCTTCGGCGCGCCACTTGCCTGCGCGTGATCCTGCGTCAAGTCCTTCTCGCGGCCTTCAAGCAACTGGTGAATCGCATCGTCCAGCGCGTCGCAACCGGGAGCGACCATCTTTTCCAAGAGCGAAGCCGTCGTATCCTGATGGTCAATCGCCACAGTGCGCTGCGCAAGAATCGGGCCGTGGTCCATCTTCTCGTCCAGGCGGAAAACCGTCACGCCCGTCTCTGGCAGTCCATCGGCAATCGCGCGCTGCACCGGGGCTGCCCCGCGGTACTTCGGCAAAAGGCTCCCGTGAACGTTCACGGCGCCGAACTTCGCGACACCCAGGATGTTCTTCGGGAGAATCGAGTATGCAACGACCACGAACAGGTCGGCTTCGAACTTGCGCAAATCCGCCTCGAATTCGGGCGACTTCAGGTCGGTCGGCTGCAGCACGGGGAGCCCGTATTCGAGCGCCAGTTGCTTGACTGGCGGGGGCGTGAGCACGCGTCCGCGCCCTGCCGGGCGGTCAGGCTGCGTGACAACAGCCACCACGTCCGCAAAATCAGATTCCTTGAGATGCTTCAAAAAACAGGCCGCAAATTCCGGCGTTCCCATAAATACGACTTTCATGAAAAACAATGTAGAAAAAAAGCCTACACGCGTTTCGCATGCAGGCCAGTATTCGTGAATAGGTCAGGTATATTTTGAAACGGCAGCCTAGTCCTTGATGCAGCGCACCGAGAACTCCAAATACTCGGGAGGGTCACGCACCCACGACCATTGCGAATCGTTCGAGAATCTAAGCACCTTGAGCCGAGCGGCATTCATCCAAGCAGCATAGTCGCTAGGATACAGGTCCGTCGGGGCCTCGTCCCAACCAGCCATCCAAAGACCCGCACCTTTCCCCTTGCCGTCGCAAACCAAGTTCGAGGAGTTGCATTTGCCTGCAGGGAGCAGAGAGAATCCGACAAGATCCGTCCCCTTTTCAAGCCAATCCCATTTGTCCTTCGCCCTCAATGCATTGAACGGAGAATCGCCCTCTAGATTCAACGAATCCAATAGTGACGCAATATAGAGTTTCTTAAGGGAATCGGTCTCATCGGAATTCATCAACTCTTCAAAATCATCAGCCATCTGGTGCGCCATCGGATCATACCCTGTAATGGAATCCACATGGTTAAACAGGGTCAGCACTTCTTCGTGATTCGGCAAATGCCATCCATCGGGGCAAATGCCCTGGACATTTTCGCCGGCCTTGACCTTTTTTCCCAATGCGTCGCAATCTTCCGTCGGCGTCTGTCCAAAAGCCATATCTATACCGCAGCCCGTCTTGACCGAATCCATCACGGCGCCCCAGGTATAGAGCCTGCCATACTTGATGCAATTATCGGAATCTCCGCCGTAACAGGCATTCCCATAAATCGAACCACCCGCCTTGTAGGCATAGTTCAGGTTTTCGGCCATCCATTCCTGTTCGCCAATTACAATCGTCTTATAGGTTCTGCCGTCACGCTTATCTGTCAACGTACCGTAATCGAAATCGAGGGAATCCTTGTCGTCCGATTCGGAAGCCAGGCTCCATTCGTTCTTGGAGCAATAATAATTCTCGCCGTAGGTCGCACTCAGCTCGTTCTTGTTTTTCCGGGTCATCCCTGCGGTTTCGCCGTCGCATTCGCCAAGCTTAAAGTTGTTCCACCAGAATCGCTTGAAGAACTTTTCGAAGGCGGGAACATCTTCGCCCAGTTCCCAGGACCTGATGTTGGCACGAATTTTAGCAAGGTCGGCTGTGCTCGCCCAATCCGCGATGTCCGTCTTTTCATTCTCGTCGTCCCAGGAACCATCTTTTTCGATATCGCTGGCAAAACCGGCCAAGCGGTCAGAAAGTTTGCCCTCAGTAAGATTCCCCTGCATAAGGATACTTATGGCAAGGAGCGCCGCATTGTCGTCGCCGGTAGCAAAGATATCCAAGTCTTCGGCAGAAGCATTCTTCACCTCGATACCAAAGGCTTCGAATACTTCTGATTCAGCCTTTTTCTTCGCCTCGGATATTTCCGTTCCATCGGCGACCAGCCCGATAACGCGTTCGTATTCGAGATGTGTCAGCAAGTTGATGTTCGCCTTTTCCCGTTCAGAAAGATCCACCAGCGCGTTCAAGGTTATCTGGCTCTTGGACACGTCTCCTGTCACTTCGTTACGGTAGAAGCCTTCTGTTTCGAGCAGGGCAAACTGCGAAATGAGCGAGATGTCATTCACGGAAAATTCGCCCTTGTCGTTCGAAATCTTGCCCTTGAAGCTCTTGCCAGTCTGGCGGAGTTTTCCCGATTCCAGCAAGGCGGCTCCTTCCAGTTCCTGCACGGTAATGCTCGAACCCTTGAGGAACGGTCCCTTCTGCGAGACACCGGCCACAGTCTTGTCCTCTATTGCGATAATCTGCGTCTCTTCGCTCGTTCCGCCAGCCCCCTTGTTGCTGCCATCATCGCCACAACCAACACTCAAAAGAATGAAAAGTGCAGAAAAAAGGATAGCTATAATTTTTTCATCTAATTTACGCATTTTGGATCTCCTGGATGTTTTTTGTCAGGGGGAAAAGTTGCAAGTTCAGTCGGTAGACTCTATCCATGCCATCGTCCTCGCTAGCGATGGCAACAATTTTCTTTCGGAACTCTGCCAGTTCCGCCACGATTTTCGTGTATGCCTTCTGGGTAAGCCCCATGGTGATTCCAGAAACGTTCCTTTCCGAAAGGGGCAAGTTCTTGATGGCATCCAGTGCGAAATTTCCCATCTGCAGGTGCATCTGCTGGATTGCAAGCGGGACAAAGCTCATCTCACCCGTAGAAACGGACTTGTCCGACTGTCTGTAGGAGCCATCCTTGTTTTTCTTCAAGAGCCCCAGATCGACCAGATAGCGCACGGACTCCTTGACCTCGGCGGCCGTCATCTTGGGCAAGCAGCAATCCGCCACCTTCTTGGGAAACATTTTCGGCATGTGGGGCACCAACTCGCGGAGCACCGGATTCTTCCAGGATTCATAATAACCCATGGACTTTCGCCCAAGAACATTCACCTTATGGGCTTGGGCCAGCGCCTGCATTTCGTCAAATGCTTTTTTACGCTGGGGGCCTATTTTCGATTGCGTGAACGTCACCAAGTTAATGAAGTAGGCCTTTTCGAAACCTTCCAGATCCATAGCCTGTGCAACCCGTTCGACACCGCCCTTCCGCAAGGAACTTTTTCCCTCGCTTACCAACTTGAGGAACACCGGCGACACGTACCCCGCACGATGTGAAAAATCGCGCCAGGTAAGGCCATGACGCAACTTGTTCTCGGCAAACCAGTGCCGCATAAACTCTCGATAATCTTGAAATTCTACTACTGAACGCATACCAGCAAAGATACTTTCGCGCCCCCTTCTCCGCAACAATTTTTGATACAAATCAAGCATTTTTTTGCAAATTTTAGGAATGTATGATAATTTTAAACTTTTTACGATACAAAAACGTCAAATTTCAGCAAAAAAAGCCACTTTGGGTTATTCGTGAGCACTCTTTTTTTTAAAGCGCACTTTTTCTAAATTTACGCCCGCAATGAGAATCCCGCTCCAACTTGCCGTCATTTTCGCCATCTGCCTTGCCGGGGAATTCCTCCACCGCATTGTGGGCGTGCCCCTCCCGGGGAACATTATCGGCATGGCCCTGCTGCTCATGTTACTTTGTACAAAAGTCATCAAGCCGGAACAGATTTCGGGCGTCTCGAGCTTTTTCCTGAACCACCTGGCACTCTTCTTCTTGCCGCCTAGCATCGCCATCATGGCCGTCGGCAACGACGTACTTTCCAAGTGGCCGCTTTTACTGTTCCTCTGCATCGCCTTCACGCTCGTGGCCATTGCTGCCGGCGGCCGGGTCACGCAGTTTTTTATCCGCAGGCAGGAATACCGGGAAAACCTTGCCCTGCGTGCAGAACGCCTTTCCAAGCGTGCAGAACACAACGGCACTATCGGGGGCGAAAAATGAACGCCATCATCAACTCTCCCCTGTTCGGCATATTCCTCACGCTCGTCACCTTCGAAATCGGAGTTTTCATCAGCAAGAAGTTCAAGTATTCCTTCCTGAACCCGCTCCTGATTGCAAACGTCCTCATCGTCGGATTCCTGCTGATTACAGGCATCAGACTCGAAAGCTACAACGTGGGCGGCGACTATATTTCGATGATGCTCTCGCCCGCGACAGTCGTGCTCGCCGTGCCGCTCTACAGGCAGATTTCCAAGCTCAGGCAATTCTGGAAGCCCATACTCGCGGGCATTTGTGCGGGGAGCCTCACATCGCTTACCTGCGTCATCGTGGTAAGCAAGCTAATAGGCCTTAGCGAGATACTCATGCTATCGCTTTTACCCAAGTCCATCACGATTCCCATGGGTTCTGTCGTATCGGAGCAGATTGGCGGCATTCCCGCCGTAACCATCATCGCCATCACCATCACGGGAATCACGGGAGCGGTCGCGGCCCCCGCCGTATGCAGGTTCTGCCGCATCAAGCACAAGGTGGCCCAAGGAATCGCCATCGGCACGGCAAGCCACGCCCTCGGTACCACCCGAGCCATGGAGATGGGCGAAGTTCAGGGCGCCATGAGCAGCCTTGCCATCGGGATTGCAGGGCTATTCACCGCAGTCGTCGCACCACTGATTTTAGCGTGCTTGTCCTAAACGCTTCGTCTCTATAGGGAATTATCTAGCGGCCAACGAGAACTTCGGAAAGAAGCGTCTCCCTTTCAGGGAACTTGCAGAGTTTCCGGACTTCGTCTTCGCAAAAGAAGGGTTCGCGACGGGCAAACTTTCCTAGTCCGCGGGCCGATTCCCGAAGCATCTCGGCGATGAACCCCGCGTTCATGTTCAGGTAGCGGTAGGCGCGTTCCCCGAGCATGTTGCACGCTTCCTCGACATCCGCCGTAAAGAACACGGCAAAGGACGCATTCTCCACGGCCTCCGGCGAAAGATGCGCATTGCAGAACTTGCCCCGATTCACCGAGTTCGTCTGCAGATACAGAGTCTTTTTCAGCGGAACATAGCGGTACAGGCCGGGAAACACCAGCATCACGTCAAAGCACACGACCCAGATTTTAAGGAGGCCCGCGCCGAACGTGTTCAGGTTGCAGATTTCCATCCAGCGCAGGATCGTCGAAAAGTCATCGAGCGACGCCTTCCAGGGCTTAAAATTCCTGTAGCTTACCTTACCCGGGCCCAGGAATTCATACTCGCGGAAAAAATACTCGTTCGGAAACTTGAGCGGCGTAAGCGGGAATTCCGTCCCTTCCGCAGGCTGGTTCACCACGCGGCATATCTTCATGCACCGAGACAAGTCCGTGATGCACTCGCCACGGTTCTGCCTCAAGAACCTCGATGCGTAGCGGCCTTCTCCCAGGTCGGAATCGCCCTGGATTTCACCCCTATTGGAATAGGCGAAATCCGAAACAGCCTCGTATTTCTTGAGCGATTTCGGCATCAGGCACAAAGCTGCGAGCGGTACCTCGGAAGCCCCGAGGCCAAGAGCCACGGCAACATCGTCATCGACAAACGCACCGAACGGTATCGCGATTCCCCCCAGCGAACGCGCAAGGATGGAGACAAGTCCAGCGATGGAACCCGTATCGATTTCCAGTTCCCTGTAGGCACCTTCCTTGTACCGCCAAACCGCACGGTCCAAGATACCGGTAAAGAAAAGCGATATGCCCGCAGCCTGCATTACCTCGTTCGGCGGGAACGCCGCGCAAAGCTTGTCGATGTTCGCCCTGCGCGCTTTCGCATTCTCGGCGGGGAGCAGCACCAGTTCGCCTTCTGCGTAGTCATAATAATAGAGCCCGTCCGGAAAACGTTCACCGCGCAACAGCACATAGATTCCAACAGAATGAAGCCCATCCGCGCTGACATCGTTCTTCAGCTGGGAAAGGAGGCGGTTGAGCATCGAAGACGACACATTCACAAGCGAAAGCAGGTCACCGTCGACCACCTTCCCCTGCCCTTCTACCGGGAAACGCTTCGCTCCCGGATAGCTCTTGTCAGGAGGCGTCCTCCTGTCCCAATGAAGCGTAACGGGATCCCCCACATGGCGCAGGGAATGCCTTACGGATTCATGATAAGCGATGGAAAAGAAGCCCACGGCATGAAATATATAAAAATAGCGAATCAAACACTTGATACAGTTAGCGATGTTTGGCTCTTACTAGACTCGTTTAGACCCATATCGTTATATATATTAGCGTAGAAAAGAGAAATCAGGACCGTGCATAGTTTACCCTCGTAAACGCAAACTATACCGAAATCCTTTTTTTTCGCTCCATACCGATGTAGTTTTAGATTGCACAAAACCCAAAACGAGGAAACGATGAATTTCAAACTCAAAACTGGTCTTACCCTTTCCGCGGCCGCACTCTTCTTCATGAGCGCCTGCGGCGACGACTCCTCCAGCAATCCTTCCAACAAGGACCCCGAAAACGGCGTGCCGACCGATTCCCTGGATGTTCCCACGGATTCTATCCCGACAGACTCCATCCCGACAGACTCGATCCCGGCAGACAGCATTCCGCAAGGCACTGAGAATGTGAGCAAGGTCGTGATGCCCGAAGAGGCCGCTGACATCGTCGCCTCCATCGAAATTCCGAAGGACACCGGCAAGGGCCTCACCATTGACGACTTTGAAGACGGCAACAACGGCTCGCTGCAGGGTGAATTCTACTGGTACACCTACAACGACAACAACGGCGGTGCCGACGGTGACGGTGCATCCGAAATCAAGACTCCCATTGGCGAAGAAGGCTACCCGGTTGCCAGAAAGTCCGACAACGGAACAAACTATGTCTGGGCTGTGTACTACTCCCTCGACAAGGGCGAATACCTGTGGGACCCGTACGTAGGCTGGGGCGTCGAACTCGATCCCGAAATTGACTACAGCCGCTTCGGCGGAATCACCTACTGGTACAAGGGCGGCGCCCACGAAATCCACGTGGAAACTTCCGACGTGACGGACTACGACGTCCACCTCGCAAAGGTCAAGGCATCCCGAGTCTGGACCAAGGCTGTCATCCGCTTCAAGGATCTCGCACAGGGCGGCTGGGGCGAAAAGGTCGAATTCAATGCGGCAAACATTGAAAAGATCAGTTTCCAGGCCAAGGGCAACGGCAAGATTGACTCCGTGCTCATCGACAACGTCTACCTGCAGGACACGAGCGAAGTCGAAAAAGACAAGCCCGACATGACCATCATGGACCCCGAAATTCCGGAAGTGACCATCGGCGACATCAAGATTTCGAACCCGCTCCAGGCCAAGGTCATGAAGTACCTCAACAAGGGTCTCAACATCACCAACTGGCTTGAAGAAGACAAGACCTACTTCAAGGGCGAATTCAAGTTCGACGAATCCGATATCAAGCTCATGGCCGACAACGGAATCAAGTCGCTGCGTCTGCCCATCGACCTCGACAAGTACGCCACCAACCGCGACGAATTCGTGGCCGACACCACCGGCAAGACCGAACTCAAGTTCGACGACGAAAACCTCTTCGCCGTCCTCGACTCCTTCGTCGAATGGACCGGCAAGCACGGCATGTCCTTCGTTATTGACTACCACGAATATGACAACAGCTACAACGCCACAAGCGCCGCGAATCCCAACTACACCAAAATGATGGCAAACGTGTGGAAGCACGTGGCAGCCCACTTCGCAAGCAACGACCGTGAAGATATCTTCTTCGAGCTCCTGAACGAACCCGACATGAGCAACGGCAAGGTTTCTTCTGCAACTTGGCGCGTCGCCGCTCAGGAAGACATCGACTCCATCCGCACGGTCGACACGAAGCACACCATCATCTTCGGTGACGCCGAATGGTACGCCATCAAGCACCTCGCCGCAGGCGAAAAGCTCAATGACGACAACGTTGTCTACGCAATACACACCTACGAACCGTTCGTGTTCACACACCAGGGTGCCGACTGGTCCGAGACCAAGACCATCAAGAACCTGATGTTCCCCTACGATAAGGAAAAGTGGTCCGAATACAGCGCTGACTTCGGCGTCATTTCCACCGGTTCGACCAAGACCGTAAAGTGGGTCGCAGATGCCGTGAAGAACTACTACAAGAACGCAAGCAAGGAAGCCATCCTCAAACTCATCCTCCCCGCAAAGGAATGGGCCGTGAAGAACAACGTGCCGGTCATCATCAACGAATTCGGCGCCTACAGGCCGGCAAGCGACAAGCAGTCCGTCCTGAACTACATGGCCGCCATGAGGGATATCAGCGACACGCTTGAAATTCCGCTCACTCACTGGGGATACACCGGCGGCTTCGCCCTGTTCGAATCCGAAGGCGCAAGCCCGAAGGGCACCAAGCTCATCGAAGGCATGAAGGAAGCCTACGGCCTCTAATCGAAATACAAAGTTCTCCTCCTAACACATAGGTCGCGCGGGCAACCGCGCGACCTTTTTTTCGTCAGGGAACGAGAAGGAACAACCCCCAATTGGGTTTTCAAGCGCGAATTTCCTAAATTTATAGAACAATGTTCTTCGACGCGAAAAAAATCCGCGCTATGGCTGCGGCTACACTTGCAGGCACATTGCTGCTTGCGGGTTCTGCCTTTGCGGCCGGCTTCTACGGCAACCAGAGCGACATCAAGTGGAAGACCGCCGGCACGAAGCATTTCCAGTTCATCTACCCGCAGGAATACACAGAGCACGCCTCCGCGCTTTCCGCATACGCAGAAGCGGTCTACGATTCGGTGGTAGGCCGCTACAAGAAGGACTTGCCGGGCCGCGTGAACGCGGTGCTCAACAACGCACTCTACAGCAACGGCAGCGCCGTCCCGAGCGAGAACGCGGTAAACCTGTGGCTCACCAACTGGGATTTCAAGGTCCGTAGCAGCCACGGCTGGCTCGCCGACGTCATCACGCACGAATTCAGCCACCTGGTGAGCATCGAGAACGGGAGCAAGGTCAAGCCGAGCATCTACGGCGTGCAATTCAACTACACCGACTACTACAACGAACGCATCACGAGCGACTTCGCGACGTTCATCCCCTTCACGCTGCAGCCGCTCTGGTTTGCCGAGGGCACGGCGCAGTTCGAATCGAGCCGCATGGGCTTTGACGCCTGGGACAGCCACCGCGACATGCTGTTGCGCGTCGCGGCCCTCAACGATAGCCTGCTCCCGCTCGAATACATGCACGACTTTTCGGACAACTCGCTTTTTGCCGAACTCGGGCCCTACACGCAAGGGTTCTCGCTTGTACGCTACATCGCGGAACACTACGGCGAAGATGCCGTCCCGAAAATCTGGACGGAACTTTCGAAACCCTACCGCGTGACGCTCGACGGGGCGCTTAAGAAGGTTCTCGGCATCAGCGAGAAGGAACTCTACGAAGCGTGGAAAAAGGAAATCACCGAGGCGTACAAGGCGCAGAAGGATTCCCTCGGGCCTCTCGTCGAAGGCACGAAGATTACCGCAGACGCCTTCTGGCAGGACTTCCCCGTAGTCGCGGGCAAGCACCTCTACGGCGTTTCCAATTTCGGCGGACCGTGGTTCGACGGCGCTGTTTTCAAGATGCCGCTGGAACCGGACAGCAGCGCGGCGGACACTACGGCAAAAGCCGACGAAAAGATTGACGGTATCGAGATCGGGCAGATTTCCATCGAGGAAGAGGAAAGCGATTCGACCATCGACATCAATGACTACGCGAAGAGCGGCTTCCGCGCCAAGAAGCCCTGGTTCGACAAGGGCATCGACGTGTACGACGCTCCGGAGAAGGGACCGATTCTCGCATACGTGACATTCCAGAACCGCGACAAGGACGGACACGCCCACTTCGACATTGCGGTGAGCGACACGAACAAGAACAAGCTCACCCTCACCCACCTCGTGGACGCGGTCTACCCCGCATTCAGCCCCAAGGGGAACGAGGTAGCCTTCGTACGGCGCGAACCCTACAGCACGCGCTTCGTGCTGAGCAAGGTTCCCTTCACCGCAGACTTCAGCGAATACACGGCAGAAGACCCGATAGACATCTATGTGCCCGACGCGAAGTTCAGGTACTACAACATCTATAGCCCCAAGTACAGCCCCGACGGCAAGCGAATCGCCTTCAGTTTCTTTGACGACGTGCATCGCGGAATCGCCGTGATAGACGCGGACGGCAAGAACATGAAGGTCGTGAGCACCGAGGGCTACGACGAGCGCGACGTGAACTGGATTGACGACAGCAAGATTGTTTTCGCGAGCAACAGGAACGGGATATTCAACCTCATCGAGAAGAACATCGACACTGGGTACGAACGCCCGCTCACGAACGTAGTCGGCGGCGCATTCACGCCGGTACTCGCAGGCGACACGCTCTACTTTACGCAGTACGACAAGGACGGGTTCTCGCTCTACAAGCTCCAGTATACTCCTGTCGCGATGGTAAACGACACGACGATGAACATCGTGGAAGACGAAGAGAGGATGTCGGCAAACACCGTCATTAGATGGGCGTGTGTAAACGATTCCCTTGAAAAAATCATAAGGGACTCTATCGCCACGTTCAGATCCCAGAGTGACAGCAGTTGCATAAGACTTCCTGTTCACACGATGCCTGAAGACATCGTTACCGATTCAATATGGAGATGTACAGACTCTACTAGCTACATAATAGATTCAGTTGCTTATGCACGGATTCAGGGTGATACAACCTGTACAAAGATTCCGATGCCTACAAAGGGCGATAGCGTCATCAAAGTCTACGACACAACCTACACCGTCACGCAGAGGCCCGCCCCGAGCGAAATCATGCTCAAGGGTTCGCCCCTCCCACGCATCGAGAAGCATATCGAACTTGAGGAACGCGAATTCGCCGGCACCGAGCGCGACTACAAACCCATTCCGACAGTCCCGCTGTTCATCCCGATGCTCTCGTTCAACGAGAACGCCCCCGACCTCACCGTATTCGGAGAAGGACAACTCAAGGCAAAGATCGGGCTTGCCGCCATCATCGCGGACCCGCTCAAGAAGAACACGGTGCAAGTCGGCCTCCTGCTCGAAATCGGCAACGGAATCGACTACATCAATTCGGGCGGAATCAACCCCAAGCAGGAAAAGGAGTTCTTCGTCGCATGGGAAAACAGGAGCACGCCCATCGACTTCGGATTATCCTATTCCTATGCGAACTACACGAGCAGGGACACCGTGCGCTACGAAGACGTGCGCGCTCACGACGGGGACAGCCTCGGCATCAGCAACTACGCCGTCCCGATGCAGTCGATTGTCGCAATGGCGGGTTACAGCCCGTTCAAGAGTGTCGACACGCTTCAAATTGCCGCAGGTTACGACTGGGCCGATTTCAACCTCTACGAAGACAACTTCGCGTGGACATACCAGAAACGATTCAGCGCGATGGCTCTATTCGGACTCTACGCCGACAGCGAAGGCGAGGACGGCACGGGCATCAGTGGCCAGGGCGACGGGGCCGTCATCTCGTACCAGTATTCCAACAGCGACCTGTTCCGTCCGGGAACATTCGCCGAAAGTTTCTACGTCACCGAGAGCGGACAGGCAAAGCCCAAGTACAGGAATTTCAACATCCACGAGTTCGGCCTGAGCCTCTACGGGAGCATCCAGAGCCCGCTCACCGGGGCACGTCTCGCCGCGGGAGCAAAGGTCGGCGGCATATTCAGCTGGGACACCGACTCGAAGGATTCCAGCGGAGCAAAAGTAGACACGCTCGACTCCTACTACTACAGTCCCATCTTGCTCGAAGGCTACCCCTACCTGCGCAGTTCCGAAAACTACACGCGCGCAGGCACCAAGACCGCCATGGCCGAGCTCCACTACCTATTCCCGTTCTACGACGACTGGCGCAAGGGTTTCTGGATTTTCGAGACTCGAGATTTCTATATCGATGCTTTCGCGCAGATCGGCGCCGCCTGGAATTCCAAATGGTTCGACTCCGACAAGTTTACCGACCACGATTTCTGGGACCGTTCCGTAGGGTTCTCGCTGCGCCTGAGCAACAGGATTTTCTACAGCGTCCCGCTCGACATCTCGCTCACGTTCGCCCGCGCCCTCAGCCGCATCGGCGACGAAAATGGCAGAAGCGAAAGCAGGAAGGTCAAACCCATCGACATTCCGCTATTGCCCGACGCGGCATCGCCCACAAAAATAAAGTTTGCTATCGGAATGGGATTTATAAACACCTGGCAATAGGCTGGTCGCCTGCAGCAGGGTCACTTTCTCGAAGCAACCACGAACTCGCGTAATTTTTCCATGGCATCGCTTTCGCGGTTGAACATCAGATTCTCGACGAGGCAACAAAGCCTATAAGGTATTTCGTCGTATGCGGGTTCCAGCTTGGAATCCACCAACACGAAATCCAGTCCCGCCTTGCGCGCATGGTGCAAAAACACGGAGTGGAACACGCCCCGCAAGCTATCGTCGCCTTCAAACAAGCGGCCAATCTTGCTTATGTCGCAAAGGATATGCGCATACGGCAAGTTCACCTTCACGAACTTGCAGATTCTAAAGAAGGTCTCTATTCCCGAGGCCAAATCGATATCCGAAGCGGGGACGTTCGGTTCGAAAAGGACATCCTCGGCATGGAAAGCAAGTTTACCGATAAGCAGGCGATACATCCGTTCCATAATGGCAGACTGACGCTCGAACGTAGTCGCCTCGCCTTCCTCATCCTCGGCACGGAACACGGCGGCAAAGCCATGCTTGCGAATTTCCTCGGCCTTGTAAAGGAACACTTCTTCCCCTTCTCGAAGGCTGACCGATCTTGCAATCCCCTTTCCAAGCACACATTCCATACCTGCGACAAGGGCATCCCACCTTTCCGAACTGACCATGACCGGCAACCGCGCGGATTCATCTTGCAGCAGCAAGCCGTCCAGCTGCGATTCCATGATTTTCTTGGCCTCTTTCTCATCCACATCGACGTCTACCGCAATAACCTTGGCATCGCAAGACTGTTTCCCGATGACAACCACGTCATTTTGCTTCGAGACATCCAGGGCGTCAAGACCGCTCAGAAGCGTGCTGTAACTGCGAGCAGGAATCTTGCGGGGCCGGCATCCCCGGAGCGCCTTTACGACCGTTTTCACCATGGCCGGAGAAGATCCACGACCGCCACCGACAATGTTGACGACACGGGAATCGGCCAACTTCCACATTTCTTCGGCAAGAGCCCTTTCCAAAGCGTTTGCCGCGACCCCGGCGCACAGTCTCTCAAAATCAACGAAGGCACTTACACGCACCGACGCGAGCGAGAAATCCCGGAGGCTGGGCAATATATCGGAAACCTCGGAAGCACACTCCACCCCAAGGCCAAATATCGGGAAACTACTGACGCTATGCCGCAACGCCCCTACGCCCAGCCCCGATGCTAGGTGCGCACCGGAATCAGACACCAATGCCGAAACAATAATCGGATAGAGCATACCGCGTTCGTTGCAAATCTTAAGGACCGCATACAGGGCGGCCTTCGCATCGAGCGAATTCGATATATTTTCAAGCATCAGGACATCCGCACCACCATCCAGAAGTCCCCTGGCTTGTTCGCCGTAGCAATCCACCAGATCCCGGAAAGGAGCCCGCCGTGCCGACGCACCCATGCAGCCCACAACGAACTTGCGTTCGGGAACCTGGCCCAGCTTCCCTGCGCGAGAGTTGAGAATATCGTCGTTGTATTCTTCCACCGCCTGACGCGCGAGTTCCGCGCCCGCCTTCGCGATGTCATAGGCCATCTTGTCCAAGCGATATTCCGTCTGGCCATGGGCATTCGCGTTTCGCGTAACCGTGCGGACAAGGTCCACTCCCGACTCAAGATAGGCCCGGTGCATTTCTTTCACACGGGCCGGAGCCGTAAGACACAGGACCTCGAAATTGCCTTCAAGCGACACGGGATGATCAGCAAACTCGTTGCCGCGGAAATCCTGTTCCGTAAGCGATTGCGTCCCGAACGACGCCACGTAATCCCCGTCCATCACAAGGATCCGTCCGATGCTCGCACGAGAAAGCTCCTGATATGATTTCGAAAGGTTCATGGGATGATTATCGCCCGGACACTATCGTCTGTTCGGGACTTCGCCTGGAAGCAACTGTCCGGGGCTCGTGCGCTGGGCATCGCGGCCCCTGAAATTCGGGTTGTACTGTTTTACCTGCGAAGCCTTCACCTCGGCCTGCAGCTCCATCAAGTGCGTCTCCCACTCCTTCATGGAGTCGTCGAATTCACCGCGAGCCTGCAGCATGAGTTCGCGGAGCTGCAAGAGTTCCTGCATCTGGTCTCGCTTCATGATCCACAGTTCCTCCTCCTCGGGCATTCGCTCGATGTTGAAGAGGATGTTCAGGTAACGCTCTTCCGCTTCCTTGTAGGCCTTATAGGTCTCCTTGTACATCATGTAACGGTCGTCGACCATTGTCTGCTGCGGCGACGGGTGCGTCGTGCATCCCGAAAGGACTGCCGCAAGGGATACGGCGGACAGGGCTATGATTATACGGAGGCAAGCGCGCATGGGCTATTCCTTTTCCGCGCGCTTGATGTTGAAGAGGCGTTCGTGCGTGATGTTGCTCTTGAAGGTGACCGTATCCTTCGTGACCGGGTGCACCATGTAGTGCGTCCCCACCTTCACTTCGCGTTCCTGGCACGGGATGCCCGTCTCGGGGTCGATCATGATTTCGAACTCGGTGTCATATTCCGCCTTGTGGCCGGCAGTGTACGCCTTGAATTTCTCGGGCACGATATTGCTGTTCACGTGCTGCTCCCAGATGTAGTACGGGAAGCTTTCCGTCTCATGCAGGTAAACCTTGTAATCCAGGCAATGGCGGTGGTCGCGGTTCTCGAAGCCCTTCGTCACCACGGAATCAATCTTGATGAGCGCAAAATTCAGGCGTCCCTGGTCCTTGAGCATCTGCGTGATGTTCGCCTTCACGGGCACTGAACCCGTAAGCAGGTGGTCCATTTCCCAGCGATGCTTTTCGAGGCGGCGCAGGTGAGGCTTGTAATCCGGGTTCAAGAGCTGCTTGCGCCAGCGTTCGGGCATCGGGATGTGCGCGAGAAGCGTGTCGTAACCGTCATCGAGGCCCGTAATGCTCGTCACTTCGCGGTCCACGGCAGCAAGGTTCACCTCCTTCACGCGCCATGCAAGTTCGGAGGGCATGAAGTTCTTGAGGTAGCCGCGGGAATTGTTCAAGCGGTACAGGCGCTGCACCTTCGTGGTATCGCCCGCAGTAGAGTAGTTCAGGTCCACATAGGCGGCGGTAATCGTGCCCATCTGCTCTTCGCCCTTCAGGTCAATCGTCGCGAAGTAGCTTTCGGTATAGACCTCCACATCTACAGGCTGTGCAAGCTTGTAGTTGAGCGTAACCTCAGATTCGCCGCACCCGGCAAGGGCAAACGGCAAGGCACAAAAAGCGGCAAGCACCCCAATAGAGGCGAAATGTTTTTCTCTAAGCATCAAAACATCCAAATTATTTCACTTTGTTCTTTACGAGCGTCACTTCCTTAAACGCGAGGAGCCTATCGCCAGCAGTAGCTTCGATAAGAATCGACCCCGGAGCCTTATGACGCGTGAGTTCTGCAGCCGTCATCAGTCCACCGCGCTTGGAATGTCCCTGCAGCGTGTAGACGCTCACTTTCTCGTTCACCTTGGTCTCGTAGTGCCAGATTTCCTTTCCTTTGCTCTTTTCTGTACCTTCGTAGAAGGTTATCTTCAAGGCAGGGAAATCGAAGCCGGTGCCGTAGCGGAACTGGACAATCATCGGATTGATAAGTTCGAACTCGCTGGTCGTATCAACAACCACCTGGTTCGCCGGGTTCCACTCACGACCGCAAACAATCTTCGCTTCTTCAGTGGAACAGGCGGCAAGGAGCGCGCCAAAGGCAACCACAGCAAGCAAAATCAGTTTTCTCATTCTTAAGCCTCCCATTGAGACAAATGTCTACCTAACAAGGTAGCAAAAAAAGCCCTGGAAAGCAAATCAGCGGGCAAGAACGAGCATCATTTCGAGGTGAGGCGTCTGCGGATAGAAGGCAAAGGCCTCGGCGCGCCGGATTTTGAAGCCCTTTTCGGCAAGGAGGGCGGTATCGCGGGCAAGCGTCACCGGGTGGCAGGACACGTAAATCAGGCGGTTCACGGAAGATGCGGCGATGGCATCGAGAGCCTCCTTCGGGAGGCCCGTGCGGGGCGGGTCCACGATGAGCGTCGCGGGGATATCCACCACGTTCTGCGCGAGCCATTCCTCGGCCGGGGCAGAAACGTTTTCTACTACACTTTCAGCACCGCTTGTCACAGATAAATTAACTTTCGCATGCTGCAAGCATTTTTCTTCGCGCTCCACGGTCGTCACGCGCTTGAACTTGTCCAGGAGCATCGCGGCGAAGAACCCTACCCCGCTAAAGAGGTCGATAAGCCATTCGTCGCTCGCCTCGCCGCTTGCAAGGCCCTCGTCCACGGCATCGCGCACGGACTTCACCAGCGCGGGCAACAGCGCGAGATTGCTCTGGAAGAACACGCCCGCATCGGCCTCGATTTTCTTCCCGCAGATTTCGGCGACGCTCACCGCATTCTCGCTGAACTCGTGAGCAGGCATTCCCTCGTAATAGTACGAGATTTCACCCGCGCCGTTATCGAAGAGGTTCACTTCCATCTCGCGGCCGGGGCGGAACTTGCCCGCAAAAATCTCGCGGGCGCGGCCCTGCAAAAAATCGTTGAGAGCGGGCGTCAATACGGGGCAGTTCTTGAACAGCGCCACACTGTTGCTTTCCTGCTTGCGGAACCCGAAACGTACAATCGGCTTGTCGCCGGCCTGGTCGCAAACCACAACGACACGGGCGCGGTTGCGGTAACCCCACGCGGGGCCCGTATGCACAGTGAAACTTTCGGGCAACTCTATGCGGGCGATGCGCCGGAAGTTCTCGCGTTCGACTTGCGCCAGGTATTCCGCCTGTTTCTCGCTATCCAGGTGCTGCAAGCTGCACCCGCCGCACTTGCCGTAGAGCGGGCAGCGCGCCTCTACGCGGTCGGGATTTGCGCCTTCCAGCACTTCCACAACATGCCCGCGGGAAAAATCCTTCTTAGTGAACGTCACCGCCACCTTGCAGAGTTCGCCCGGCAACGCGCCCGCGACAAAGCACACGCGGCCATCAGGCAGGCGCGCCATACCCTCGCCGCCCTGCACCATCTTTTCGATGCGGACTTCGAACACCTCGCGGGCGGGCGCAGAATGTGCGGGGCGAGCAGACGCAGGGCGCTTGTGGCCCGGCCTGCGCGGCTTGCCAGGTTTGTAGAAATTGCGGGACATCGGGCATAAAGATAGAAAAACAGCCCTGCGCAAAGGCAAAAAGCCGTTTTAAAGCACAACAATATAATTCTTTTTTGAAACCTATTCGCAGGGTTCAGCCTGCTCGTACATTTCAGGGGTGATATAAAACTGATAAAACTTCACAAGAGCCCCAATTGTAAGCCCCTCTCCAGTTTCTTTATATGCTTCTATTGTTCGCAAATCTTTGGTTTTATCCTCTACATTCCCTTTGAAATCGATGCATTTCTGCGGTTCTGTCAAAAAAATCAATGTTACGTTTATCGGTGAAGAATCACAGCCATCAACAAAAAGGCCACATTCATAGGAAGGAATATTCTTTTCTCGATTTTCTTCTACATACAAATAATCTTCATTTGCGTTAATATTCGCCGTTATCGTATCTTCTGCAAAAAAAACAACTTTCACATCGAAGCCGGAAATGTTTGTTATGCCATTTAACTGATGGACAACTTGTCCTCCGCAATCAATGCATTCGGAAGAACACGCCATCATTAAGAAAGAAAATAGAAGTATTATTTTTTTCATAGCAGACCTATAATTTTTCCCAATATTCAAATAGTTCATCCATGTCGCTGTCAGTATATTTTCTCCCGCCCTTCCCAGAAGGAAACTTTTCTTTAAGATATTTTTTTAGAGAACTCATTGAATTTGAGTTAAAGAAGGCCGTTTCAACATCCTTGATATTGAATCCCGATACATTGTCTATACCTCGTTTTAAATCTGCCGTAGACTTTGTATCATCAATCAAATCAGCGACTAATCCTGTATAGTCATGAAAATAACTAGGTATATTCTTTTTGTCTTTAGTAGAAAAGTAAACGCCTGGATTCCCATATCGTTCCTTGGCGAAGAACATCTCTATACCCCTTGCATAAGTTTCCAGATAAATGGTTTTTAAATCAGAATATGTACCCTTCTTCTGATTCGTATATTGAGATATATGCGATGATTCGTGAATTGTTGTTCTATAGATTATTTTGGAATCAAATCCATACGCCAAAACGGAAATTTTATCATCGTGAAAAAAAGATGGATTCGTTTGTGTACATCCAATTGTTTCGCCCGTGCATTTGACATCCTCCATATAATCCTCTTTATTTTCATAATAAACAATAATGTCCATGCTCATGTTGCTTGCTGTATTTGTTCTAGGCTTTTTCAAACCGTATCTTTCTCCGTACCAGTACTGATATGCCGCGGTCCATACAACGCACCACTTGGCCTTATTACCTGTAAATGTTTCCTTCCAGTCACCACTCATGTCGTTTTTCTCTATCTCAAGATCCTCCCCATAACCCGAATGACCATCTTCCAGCAAGAAATCCTCGGCATCAAAGTTCGCTTCATAGTCGATGTCGAAATTCCATTTTTCTGGAATCTTGAATTTCCCTTCAGCATCGGTGTGCGCTTCTCGCCAATAATAAGAGTATCCACCCGTAACACGAACCCCTTCAAGCGGTTGGACCCCTAACGAGTCATCCTTAAATTTCAGTTGACCGCCATGCTTTTTCCCGCCACCAAGCAGAGACCATGCCGCAGCTGGCAACTCTCCGATTTCACGTTTCCGCAATTTTGCCCGTTCTTCAATATAACCCGTCATTGTCATCGATTCCCACTGCACTTCATGGAGGGATATGCCCATGTCCGCAAGTTTTTCAAGCGTAGAACCGCTGGATTTGCGAGCAGCTTTTTTCAAAAGCGCTCTTTCCGTGGTCGCCGAATCAGTCTCTTCAACGCATTCGTCTTCTTCGCAGTCGCCATCTAGAGGC
>NZ_DFHR01000016.1:0-6652 GCF_002371935.1 Fibrobacter sp. UBA3718
GGGGGTCTTAGGGGGCAGGCCCCCTAGGCGAGGAAGTAGCGGCAGACTTGCCCTGGACCCTATCGTCACGACGTTCCTCCAGGGTGACAGTCTGCAGTTTCCACAGGATGGCATAGGGCAAGGCTAAAGCGACCTTTGGACACTTGGCCTTTAGGCCTTAGTGTACATGGCCACCTTTAGGTGGGGGGGAGACCTCCCCCTTTTTTTAGACGAAAGAACGGACCTTCGGTCCTACAGACGAAAGATAAAAGAGAAAAATGGCGCTACGCGCAAAAACCATAAAAATTTCTCTCGCCTCTCGCCTCTCGTCTCTCGTCTATTTTCTATCTTTACCCGCACTATGAGTGAAGCTATTAACAATGTGAAGCAGGCGTTTGACGCAGAACTTGCGCAAACCGACCTTACGAACCAAGAAGCCGTTAACAACCTCCGCGTGAAGTACCTGGGCAAGAAGGGGGCCGTGACCGACCTCATGAAGCAGATGGGCACGCTCAGCGCCGAGGAACGTCCGGCTTACGGCAAGCTCGTGAACGAACTTAAGGTCGCCGTCTCCGAGGCAATCGACAAGGCTATCGAGACCGCGAACCAGGCTGCCCTCCAGAAGAAGCTGGAAAGCGGCTTTGTAGATACCACGCTCCCGGGTGCAGGCATCCCGGCGGGCTCGACGCACCCGCTCTACGACGTGCGCGAAGAGATTATCGACTTCTTTAGCCAGATGGGTTTCGAAGTGGACTTCGGTCGTGACATCGAAACGGACTGGTACAATTTCGAGGCACTCAATACGCCTCCTGACCACCCGAGCCGCGACATGCAGGACACGTTCTACGTGGACGACAAGGTGATGCTTCGTACGCATACCTCCGGCACGCAGATCCACTACATGGAAACGCACAAGCCGCCGTTCCGCATGATTGCTCCGGGCCACGTGTTCCGCGTCGATAACGATGCGACCCATGCCCCGATGTTCCAGCAGTGCGAAGGCCTCGTGGTCGACGAGAACATCAGCTTTGCTGACCTCAAGGGCGTGCTGCAGGTGTTCATGAACAAGCTGTTCGGCGAAGGCGTCAAGACCCGTTTCCGCCCGAGCTTCTTCCCGTTCACGGAGCCCAGCGCCGAAATGGACGTGAGCTGCGTGTTCTGCGGTGGCAAGGGTTGCCGTCGTTGCAAGGGGACCGGCTGGATGGAAATCGGCGGTTGCGGTTCCGTGGACCCGAACGTGTTCAAGAACTGCGGCATCGATTCCGAGAAGTACACGGGCTTCGCTTTCGGCTTCGGTCTCGACCGTATCGCCATGCTGCGCCACGCGATTCCGGAAATCGGTTTGCTGACGAGCAACGACCAGAGATTCCTGAGCCAGTTCTAGTCTAGACGAAAGACCACTGCGCTGGTAGACGAAGGAAACGAAAAAGCGGACCGCAAGGCCCGCTTTTCTTGTATAAAAAAGAGATCCCCGCCTTCGCGGGGATGACAATTGTTGTGCGGGGATGACGCTTGTTACTTGCAGCGGTGGAAGTCGTCTTCCACGCGGATGATGTCGTCTTCGCCGGTGTACTCGCCCACCTGCACTTCCACGATCACGAGCGGGAGGCGGCCTTCGTTCTGCAGGCGGTGAACTTCGCCCACAGGGATGTAGGTCGATTCGTTCGGACGCACGTAGAACACCTTGTCGCCCACAGTACATGTCGCAGTGCCGCTCACAACCACCCAGTGTTCGGAACGGTGCAGGTGCTTCTGCAGGCTAAGGCGCTTGCCCGGCTTCACCACGATGCGCTTCATCTTGTAGCGTTCGGTGGATTCGAGCACGGAGTAAGTACCCCACGGGCGGCTCACCGTCTGCGGCACGTTGATGAGGTCGGAACCGCGCTGCTTGAGCTCTTCCACAACCTTCTTCACCTTCTGGCTGCTGCTAAGCGGGGCCACGAGCAAAGCGTCCGGAGTGTCAACGATGAGCATCTTGTCGAGGTCAATCGTCGCGATGGCACGCTGGCTACCCATCACGAGGGAGTTCTTCGAGCCCACCGCGATATGACGCGGGTTCACGTTGTTGCCGTTCTCGTCGTGCGGGTATTCCCCATACAAACTATCAAAGCTTCCGAGGTCGCTCCAGCCGATGTCGCTCGGCACGACCTTCACCTTCTTGGACTTCTCCATCACGGCGTAGTCGATGGAGTTCGCCGGGATGGCAAGCATGTCGTCGCGGTTGATGCGGGTGGGTTCACCGTCCTCGATGGTCGCATTGGCGAGCGCCTTCTGTGCGGCGGCGAGCATCTCCGGGGAATACTTGCCAAGTTCCGCGAGGAAGGTCTTCGCCTTGAAGCAGAAGATGCCGCTGTTCCAGTAGAAGTTGCCTGCGAGCAGGTACTTCTCGGCGGTCGCCAAGTCGGGCTTTTCCACGAAGCGCTTCACATTCTCGCCGTCGGCCTCGATGTAGCCGTAGCCCGTCTCGGGGCTCGTGGGCGTGATGCCGAACGTAACGAGGTTTCCCGCCTCGGCGAGTTCCTGCGCGCGGAGAAGCACCTTCTTGTACTCTTCCTTCTTGCGGATCACGTGGTCCGACGGGGAAACGAGCACGACAGTTTCCGGGTTCATGGTAAGGCATGCGAGCGCGATCGCGGGTGCGGTGTTGCGGCCCACGGGTTCCAGCAGGAACTTGCTGCCGCTCATGCCTTCCATCTCGAGCTGGTCCTTCGCGAGGAAGAACTGGTCGGCGTTCGAGACGATAAACTGCGACTCGCAGACAGTCGCATTCGTGACGACCGTCTTGCGGAAAAGGGACTGCCCGTCAAAGAGCGGGGCAAACTGCTTGGGCATGAGGGAACGGCTCACGGGCCAAAGGCGCGTGCCCGAACCGCCACAAAGGATAAGGTTAATCATAATCTATTACCACCCATCTCTAGAAATCAGCTCAATGTTACGAGTCGTGCTAGCCCCGTAGTTTATGATCGATGCCGTAGGCAAGATCAAATTCACGAGACGGTTCCACGTACCAAGATCGGAAGCATCGACATAGACAACATCGCGCGAATTCAGGTTGAAGCGTTCGGCCATCGCGAGCGCCATCGCGTTCTTCGCATTCAGGTGGTACACGTCAATCTGCTTTTCCGAAGTGTTACGGATAACATAAATAGACTTAGAAGACGCATATGTCGTCTGCAGGCCACCAGCCGCAGCCAATGCCTCGACGAGCGAGAGCTTGCCCTGGTTCACATTCACGGCACCGGTCCTCGCAACTTCGCCCATCACGAACACGCGGTTCTCCTTCTGGGTCTCGCTGAGGGCCGGAATAAAAATCTGGTCATCGGGCTTGAGGAGAATCTTGTCGAGCGGGAGGTTCGCCTTGAATGCATCAAGGTAGTTGATGCTATAGACCTTGTCCCCACGGCGCAGTTGCATTCCGGAGGGGTCTGCCTCATCGGCAAATCCACCCACGCTCGCAATCGCAGCGGGGATAGTCATCGGCAGTTCGTTAAAGGAAACGTAGCCCGGTTTGTTCACGGCTCCGGAGATAAACGCCTTGAGGCTGTTGTAGCCCGTCACGCGTACATCAACCTGCGGATCGTTCAAAATCTTGTCGGAAAGGCGCTTCGTGATTTCGGCACGAAGTTCCTGCGCCGTAAGACCCGCGGCCTTAATCTCGCCAGCATAGGGGTAGAATAGCGTGCCATCGGTCGTCACGCGCTGGCCGGCAGGCTGGTACTGGCCCATCGGGGACGTGAGTTCCGGGTGTTCCCAAACGACCACCTGGACCATGTCCAGAGGACCGATGCGGTATTCAAGACTCGGCAGGGAATCCACAATCAGTTCTGCAAGCTCGCCGAAATCCGACTTTGCAGAATCACCGGCAGCAGCCGTGCCCGTGCCAAAATCACCGTTTTCGATAGAGTGGACAACCACCTTGATGCCGTTGTATTCGGCGGATCCTTCCGCATCACCTTCCGGCACCGACATTCGCATGTGGGGGCCCAGCGAGCAGCCGCCCATGACGAGGGCAACACCGGCAGCAAGCAAAAGATTCAATTTTTTCATTATTGAGCCTCGCTCTGTTTAATCTTCTCGACCCAATAAGGGGTCAGTTTAGAAATAAAGTTCCAAGCCAACACAAAAGCACTTTCGGGCCTACGGTAGGGGTCGGGGACATCGACCTGCTGAGCCTCGCCATAGCGATGGACCTTGTCGCCAAGGGCCGGATAGCGGCGCAAAAGTTCCGCCTTGTGCCCATTTTCCATAACCAGGACAAGATCCGCCCACTTGAGGATATCCAGGTTTATTTGGCGAGCACGGTGCGCGCTCATATCAATACCATGTTCAAGAGCGATCTTCTGGCTGATTTCGTGCGCAGGATGATCCACCAAGGCGCCAAGCCCGGCGCTCATGACTTCAAAACCCTCACCGAGTTCCTTTTTCAAAAGGTATTCTCCCGTGGGGCTACGGCAAATATTTCCCGTACAGACAACTAAAATATGCTTCATTGCTCTTAAATTAGAAAATTATATCATAAGAGATGCCCGCCTGCGCGGGCATGACAAAAGGAATTACACTTCAAACGCGAAGCCCAGGTCCTTGAGCGGCGGGTTCTTCGTGTCCTTTTCGGAGAGGAGCGGTTCGAAGCCGTTGCCCACCGGCCACTCGATGCCGATTTCGGGGTCGTTCCACATGAGGCCGCCTTCGTCCTTCGGGTCGTAGAGGCGGGTGCACTTGTACACGAAAGTCGCAGTTTCACTGAGCACCACGAAACCGTGCGCAAATCCCTCGGGAATGTAGAACTGCTTCTTGTTCTCGGCGGAGAGCGTAACACCTTCCCACTTGCCAAACGTGGGGCTACCCTTGCGCAGGTCCACCGCCACGTCGAAGACTTCGCCTTCGATGACGCGCACGAGCTTACCCTGCGGGTTCTTCTTCTGGAAGTGGAGTCCGCGGAGCACGCCCTTCTTGCTTCTGGATTCGTTATCTTGTACGAAAACCATGTTTAAGCCGGCTGCGTCGAATTCAGCCTTGTTGTAGGTTTCCATAAAATAGCCGCGATGGTCGCCATAGACCGTCGGCTCGATGATTGTCACGCCCTCGATGGAGGTTTTGATAAAGTTAAACTTTCCCATTATCTGTTCCCGTACATTTTTTCGTAATACTTTTCGTAGTCGCCGCTCGTGATGTTGTCGAGCCATTCCTGGTTGTCGAGGTACCAGCGCACCGTCTTCTCGATGCCTTCCTCGAACTGGAGGCTTGGTTCCCAGCCGAGTTCCTTCTGAAGCTTGGTGGAGTCGATGGCGTAGCGGGCGTCGTGGCCCAGGCGGTCCGTCACATAAGTGATCAGGTTCATGTCCTCGCCTTCGGCGCGACCGAGGAGCCTGTCAACGGTCTTGATGACGACCTTGATGATGTCGATGTTCTTCCATTCGTTGAAGCCGCCGATGTTGTACGTCTCGGCAATTTTGCCGTTATGGAAAATCACGTCGATGGCACGGGCATGGTCTTCCACGAAGAGCCAGTCGCGAACGTTCTCGCCCTTGCCATAAACCGGGAGCGGTTTCTTGTGGCGGATATTGTTGATGAAAAGCGGAATCAGTTTTTCGGGGAACTGGTACGGACCGTAGTTGTTGCTGCAGTTCGTGACAATCGTCGGCATGCCGTAGGTGTCGTGGAACGCGCGCACGAAGTGGTCGGAGCCTGCCTTACTGGCTGAATACGGAGAATGCGGCGTGTACTTCGTTGTCTCGTAGAAGAAGTCGTCGCCGTACGCCAGGTGGTGTTCGCTGGAGCTAGCCGTCGTGGTAAACGGGGGCGTGATGCCTTCCGGGTGGTTCATCTTGAGGGCACCATAGACTTCATCGGTCGAAATGTGGTAGAAGCGCTTGCCCTCGTACTTTTCGGGCAATGATTCCCAGTAGAGCTTCGCAGCCTGAAGCAGGCTCAAAGTTCCCATGACGTTCGTCTTGGCAAACGTGAACGGGTCCTTGATGGAGCGGTCCACGTGGCTTTCTGCCGCCAGGTGGATGATACCGTCTACATGTTCGTCCTGCATAAGCTTGTAGAACGCGTCGAAGTCGCAGATGTCCATCTTCACGAACTTGTAGTTCGGCTTGCCCTCGATATCCTTCAGGTTCGCGAGGTTGCCCGCATAGGTCAGCTTGTCGAGGTTGATAATCTTGTATTCAGGATACTTATTGACAAAGAGGCGCACTACGTGGCTGCCAATGAAGCCTGCGCCGCCGGTAATGACGATAGAACGTTTCATGCGATTCTCCAATTATTTGGGGATAATATAGAAGTTGCAGCCCGCCGCTCCAAGTTGAAATATCGCTTTTTGAGCGAAAAAACCCAATTTTTCACCTGCAACCGTAAATTTCCATTTACACTTTGTTGCAAATCGTTCAATAGTATTTGGGCAGGGCCGTCAATTTTTCGCGCACTCCTGCCATTTTCAATATACATTTGAGGCGTGTAGTGGTATTAGGGTTACTTTCAGAGGAATCCAAATGAAGCAAATTCTCGCAAAAACAGCCATTTTCGCCATCGCGGGCGCAATCTCTGCAACGGCGGCGCTCCCCACCGCAAAGCAGGTCCAGGCCAACATGGGCATGGGGTTCAACATCGGCAACTCAATGGAAGTGCCGAACAACCCGACCGCATGGGGCAACCCCTTCCCCACGCAGGC